>JAUXBJ010000040.1 GCA_030619425.1 bacterium | reverse complement strand
TGACGATGGAGATAGAGTTGATCATGCCGATCGCGATGGAGCAAGAGCTTCGTTTCGCGATTCGTGAGGGCGGTCGCACGGTGGGCGCCGGCGTCATCGCTGAGATCATAGAGTAGTAGATAACATTAGAGTGTAAACCACGCGGAGCTGTTGAATATGCCCAGAGATCGAATCGTGTTGGCTTGCGGTGAATGCAAACGTCGCAACTACGACCTGACCAAGAACAAACGCACACACCCGGAGCGCGTGGAGTACCGCAAGTACTGTCGCTTTTGCAACAAGCATACGATGCACAAGGAGACACGTTAGGTTGGATTTGTGACAGGCCAGTAGCTCCAACTGGTAGAGCGCCGGTCTCCAAAACCGGATGCTGGGGGTTCGAGTCCCTCCTGGCCTGCAAACTATATAATGTGAGTGGATTGAATTGGAAAAGATCAAGAAGTTTCTCAAGGAAGTTGTCGCCGAGTTGCGCAAGGTGACCTGGCCGACCAAGGATGAGTTGATTGGGTCCACAATTGTCACGATTGTCGTGTCTATGATAGTGGCGATATTCGTCGGCATTGTCGACCGTATTTTGACACTTGGGGTCAGGGCTATTTTTGGTGGCTTTGGAAGCTGAGAAGCTGATGGCAATGCACTGGTATGCCGTTCATACCTACTCCGGGCATGAACAAAAGGCTAAGAAATACCTCGAGTCGGCAATGGTTAACGCCGGCGTGGAGGACAAGTTCGGTGAAGTGTTGGTTCCGACTGAAGAAGTAACCGAGATGAAGCAGGGCCGTCGGTCGACCTCAACCAAGAAGTTCCTGCCCAGTTACATTCTGGTGCAGTGTGAACTGGATAAGGTTACGCAGGAGTTGGTCGTTTCGACGCCGGGCATTACGAATTTCGTTGGAGGTGCAGGCAAACCTCGACCGCTCAAAGACGCAGAGGTCGAGCGGATCGTCGGTCAGGTTAATCGCAGCCGCACCGAGGAGCCGACGGACTTTCCGTTCCAGGCCGGCGAGAGTGTCAAGGTGAATGATGGACCGTTTGCTGATTTCACCGGTACGGTCGGCGAGGTCAATATGGAGCGTCGCAAGGTGAAGGTGATGGTATCGATATTCGGTCGTCCCACTCCGGTCGAGTTGGATTTTCTGCAAGTAGAGCGGGTAAAGAAATAGAAACTTACTGATTACTGGAGATAAGGCAACGTGGCAAAAAAGATTGACGGCTTCATCAAACTGCAGATTCCGGCCGGAGGCGCCAACCCCGCCCCACCCATCGGTCCCGCCCTGGGTCAGCGCGGCGTCAATATTATGGAATTCTGTAAGGCCTTCAACGAGCGGACCAAGACCGGCGGTGGTATCCTCACGCCGGTGATTATCACCGTTTACAAGGATAAATCGTTCACCTTTGAGACCAAGACACCGCCCGCTTCGACTCTGCTGAAAAAAGCGGCCAAGCTGGCCAAAGGTTCCGGTGTGCCCAACAAAGAAAAAGTCGGTCGGGTGTCCAGGGCGCAGGTCCGTGAGATCGCTGAAACGAAAATGGAAGACCTGAACGCCTCCTCGGTGGAGACGGCTATGCTGATGGTTGAGGGCACGGCTCGCTCTATGGGTATTGAGGTGGACGGGATAACGCAAGATTAATCTATACACACAATTCGTTGGGACCTGAGCGGCTGTGGCCGTGATCAGGGAGAATAGGAGATAATGAAACATTCCAAGAAGTACCAGGAAGCCCGCGGCAAAGTTGATCGGAACAAACGGTACGTTCTCGCCGAGGCGGTCAAGATTCTCAAGGACTGCCACTTCGTCCAGTTTGACGAATCGGTGGAGGTGGCTGTCCGTTTGGGGGTCAACCCCAAACATGCCGATCAAATGGTTCGCGGCACGGTGGCTTTGCCCCACGGCACCGGCTCTACCGTTAGGGTTGCGGTGTTCGCTGAGGGTGAAAAAGCTACCGAAGCCCAGGAAGCCGGAGCCGACATTGTCGGTTCGGACGACCTTGCTGAAAAGATTCAGGGTGGCTTCATTGATTTCGACGTTACCGTGGCCACGCCCGACATGATGCGGGTAGTCGGCAAACTCGGTAAGCTGTTGGGACCGCGCGGTCTCATGCCGAACCCAAAGGCCGGCACGGTTACCATGGACGTCAGCAAGGCGGTTCGGGAGGTCAAAGCAGGGCGCATCGAGTTCCGAGTCGACAAACAGGCGAATATCGCCTCGGCGGTCGGCAAGCTCTCATTTGACAGCGATAAGATTGAAGAAAACGTTAAGGCGTTTGTCGACGCCATCGTAAAGCTCAAACCGGCTGCGGCCAAAGGTGCTTATTTCCTTGGCGCCTCTATCTGTAGTTCCATGGGCCCCGGGATCAAGCTGGACCACCAGGATCTGCTGGCGGCAATCAAAAAGTAAGAGAGGTAGATTCAGGATGCCGAAAGCAGAAAAAATCGAAGCCGTTGCTCAATATAAGAAACTCCTTGAGGATTCCAGTTCGGTGTTTGTGACCGATTATCAGGGTCTCAACGTCGCCGACCTGACCCTGCTTCGAAAGAAGTTGCGCGAGAACAACGTCAAGTTTCTGGTGGGCAAGAATACCCTCTTCAGGCTTGCCGCCAAGGAGTGCGGGAAATCAGGAATCGACGAGCATCTGGAAGGACCGACGGCTATCGTATTTACCGATGATGACCCGGCCACGGCCGCCAAGATTCTGCACGATTCGTTCAAAGAGCATGAACTGCCCCGAATGAAGGCGTTTTGGCTGGACGACATCGCTTACGATGTCGGTGATATCAAAAAGCTGGCCGATCTGCCGTCAAAGGACCAGTTGTATTCGATGGTGGCGGCGGCGGTGGAAGCTCCTATTGCCGAATTGGTCCGGTCGCTCGATGCGGTGCATCGAGAATTGATCGGGTGCATCGACGCTTTGGCGGAGAAGAAGAAGGGCGAAGAGTAGTCGGTGATTCTGGTTCGCGGGAAACCTCTGTGGTTTCTCAGGACCTTTTCATGTTGAAGATAAGTTGAATTAATTATTGATTTCATGAGGTTGAAGAAGTGTCTAACGTAGCGATTGAAGAGATTGTTGACAAGATTGCAGTTCTGAGTGCAATGGATCTGGCCGATTTGTCCAAAGCTATCCAGGATAAGTTCGGTGTAACAGCCGCCGCTCCGGTGGCTATGGCCGCCATGCCGGGCGCTGTCGCAGAGGTTGAAGAGCAGATCGAATTCGACGTAGTTCTTACGGCCATCGGTGACAAGAAAATCCAGGTGATCAAAGCGGTGCGCGAGTTTACCTCGCTTGGTCTGAAGGAAGCCAAAGAATTGGTGGAGAGTGCCCCGGTCAAGGTGAAAGAGGGGATTCCGAAGGACGAAGCCGCAGCGATCAAAGCCAAGATCGAAGAGGTTGGTGGCATCGCCGACATCAAGTAATTGTAAAGGACATGCTCTGAGTCGGGAACCGATCGGCTCCCGGCTTGGTTTGACTACCGACAATTCCCATGTTTCGTTTTTTTGGTTGGTTGATTGACTGCTAAAACGGCTCCCCCACGTGGTCGGGGAGAAGATGAAAGTAAGATGACAGGATCATCCAGACCGGTCGACAGGATAGTGAAGATTAGCGTACTCCCCGGGTTCAGCTTGCCCGGCGGGGTAGGCGTACCTATTAACTGCAGGAGGGTAGCGCCTTGGCTCGATCAGCAGTTTTGACACGCAATAGCTACGGCTTATTGCAAGATGCCACTGATATGCCCAATCTCCTGGACGTACAGGTCCGCTCTTTTGAGGCCTTCCTCCAAAAGAATGTGCCTGCCGACAAGCGGGCCAAGCAGGGCCTTCATGGCATGTTTCTCGACATATTCCCGGTTACCGACGTCCACGAGAATAACTCGCTGGAGTACGTCAGTTACCATCTCGGACCGAACCGTTACAGCATCGACGAATGCCGTGTGCGCAATATGAGTTTTGCCGCACCGCTCAGGGTGACGATGCGGCTTGTTACACGGCAGGGTGAGGGAGAGGAAAAGGAAGTCAAGGATATCATCGAACAGGACGTTTACCTCGGTGAACTGCCTTTGATCACTGAATGGGGAACGTTCATCATAAACGGCGCCGAGCGGGTAGTGGTCAGTCAGTTACACCGCAGCCCCGGCGTGTTCTTTGATTCGAGTATCCACCCTAACGGTAAGAAGCTCTATTCGGCCCGCATCATCCCCTATCGCGGGAGTTGGGTAGAGTTTGCTATGGACATCGGTGATGTCATGCACGCCTACATCGACTCCAAGCGCAAGCTGCCGGTGACGATGCTCCTGCGGGCGCTGGGATTCTCTACCGACGAAGAAATCATCGACCTGTTCTACAAAGTGACGAAACTGACACTCAAGACGGCCAAGCCGGAGGTGTACGAGGGTTCTTTCCTGGCCGAGACCATCGTCGACAAAGAAACCGGCGAGGTGCTTTTTGGCGCCGCTGAACCGATTGTTGAAACACTGGTCGACAAGCTGATCGTACAGGGCCACAAGAGCGTGCGGATGGTGCACCGCGAGGAACGGCGTGAAGTATTCGTCATTCTTAATACTATCCGCAAGGATCCGACTAAGTCGCGCGAAGAAGCCCTGGTGAAGATTTACTCCATGCTGCGGCCGGGTGAACCGCCCACGCTGGAGATGGCTGAGACTCTTCTGGAGAGATTTTTCTTCTCCAATAAACGTTACGATCTGGGTGAAGTCGGGCGCTACATGATTAACCAGCGCATGGGATTGGAGATGCCGCTGGACAAGACGACCCTGACCACCGATGATTTCGTAGCCATTATAAGATACCTGACGGGGCTGTGTAATGACATCGGCTTCACCGACGACATCGATCATCTCGGCAACCGCCGTGCCCGCACAGGGGGTGAACTTCTGTCGAATCTGTTCTCGGTCGGTCTGTCGCGTGTAGCGCGCACGATTCGGGAGCGACTCTCGCTCAAGGATCAGGAAAACCAAACGCCACAGTTGCTGGTTAACGCCCGTACGGTTTCATCGGTGGTGGAGACGTTTTTCGGATCGTCCCAGTTGTCACAGTTCATGGATCAGACCAACCCATTGTCGGAGTTGACTCACAAACGTCGCCTCTCGGCCCTGGGACCCGGCGGCCTGACCCGCGAGCGGGCCGGTTTTGAGGTGCGCGATGTGCATCACACTCATTACGGCCGGATGTGTCCTATCGAAACACCGGAAGGACCAAACATCGGCCTGATAACATCGCTGGCTACATTCGCCCGCATCAACAAGTACGGTTTCATTGAGACGCCGTACCGTAAGGTTACCAAGGGCAAGGTGACGAATAATATCGAGTATCTGTCGGCCGATCGGGAAGACCGCTTCTACGTGGCTCAGTGTGACGAGCCGTTCGATTCCAAAGGTAAATTCGTTTCGGATAAGATCGCTGTCCGCCGGCGTTCGGAGTACCCGATCATCGACGCCACCGAAGTCGACTACATGGATGTTTCGCCGCGTCAGTTGGTGTCGGTGGCGGCATCATTGATTCCATTCCTTGAGCATGACGACGCCAACCGCGCTCTGATGGGCTCCAACATGCAACGCCAGGCGGTGCCGCTGTTGAGAACCGAAGCGGCCGTAGTCGGTACCGGGATGGAGGCTAAGGTGGCCGCCGATGCCGGGGCTGTAGTCAAAGCAGCTTCCGCCGGTACTGTTGTCTATGCCGACAGCACCAGGGTTGTAATCCGACCCGATGACAAGCGGCGGGCCGGCAAGTTGGGCTATGTCGAGGATATAGAGTATCGCTTGACCAAGTATCGCCGCTCGAACCAGGACACCTGTATCAGTTTCAAGCCGGTGGCGCAGATCGGTGACGAAATCCAAAAGGGCGATATCATCGCCGAAGGTCCGTCTGTCGACCGTGGTGAGTTGGCGTTGGGGAACAACACCCTGGTGGCTTTCATGCCCTGGCGCGGTTACAATTTCGAGGATGCGATCATCCTGTCGGAGCGCCTCTGGCGTCAGGACATTTTTACCTCTATTCATATCGAAGAGTACGAACTGCAAGTGCGCGACACCAAACGCGGCGCTGAGGAAATCACACGTGAAATCCCCAACGTCTCGGAGGAAGCACTTCTTAACCTGGACGAAAACGGGATTGTCAGAGCCGGCGCCGAGGTCGAAGCGGGTGACATCCTGGTGGGTAAGGTCTCGCCCAAGGGTGAGACCGAGCTGTCACCGGAAGAGCGTTTGCTTCGCGCCATCTTCGGCGAGAAGGCGGGTGATGTCCGCGACGCTAGTCTGAAGGCGCCACCCGGAATGAAAGGTGTTGTGATTCGCACGCGGGTATTCAGCCGCAAGGAACGTACGGAAGAAGCCAAGAAACTGGAGAAGCAGCAATCGGGCGAACTCAGGAAGCACTACACTAAGAAGATCATTGACATCTCCCTCGCGCGTGCCCAGGCTGTCGGCCGGTTATTGGATGGCAAAACGTCGCAGACGATCCGCGCCATTGCCGACAACAGTGTGCTCATCAGAGCCGGTCACAAGTACCGGGCCGACTTCACAACTGATTTCGACTTTGAAAACGCTATAGCGCCCGATGGATGGTGTACCGACACGACTACCAACAACCATGTCAGCAGCGTTCTCAAGGAGGCCTCTGATCTCATTGAGGCCAAGCGTTCCCAGATGGATGTCGAGATCGACAAGGTGATCCGCGGCGCCGAGTTGCTGCCCGGGGTCAAGCAGTTGGTCAAGGTCACCATTGCCATCAGGCGTAAGATATCCGTCGGTGACAAAATGGCCGGACGTCACGGAAACAAGGGCGTCGTGTCAAAGATCGTCCCGGTGGAGGACTTGCCGTACATGGACGACGGAACTCCGGTTGATATCATCCTTAATCCACTGGGCGTGCCGTCCCGAATGAACGTCGGACAGATTCTCGAGACACATCTGGGTTGGGCGGCCAAGCGGCTTGGCGAACATATCGCCAATCCCGTTTTTGAGGGTGCCTCGATCGCTCAGATCAAGGAGAAGCTGGCCGAGGCGGGCTTACCGGAGAACGGGAAACTGACGCTCTACGACGGTCGTACCGGCGACGAGTTTGATGATCCAATCACGGTGGGTTACATCTATATGTTGAAGCTGTCTCACCTAGTGGATGACAAGATCCACGCTCGCTCAATCGGCCCGTATTCGCTGGTGACGCAGCAGCCGCTGGGCGGTAAGGCCCAGTTCGGCGGCCAGCGCTTCGGTGAGATGGAAGTATGGGCGCTGGAGGCCTATGGTGCGGCGCACACCTTACAGGAGATGTTGACGGTCAAGTCCGACGATGTCACCGGCCGCAGCCGCGTTTATGAGGCCATCGTCAAGGGTGAAAACCCGCCGGAACCAGGTTACCCGGAAGCCTTCAATGTCTTGATAAAAGAATTGCAGGCGCTTGGTCTTGATATCAGGCTGATCGAGAAGTAGGAAGTCGCCGGTTTTCTCTGCCGCCCGGACGCGAGCGGTGGATGTGAATAAAAGGAGTCGAGCATGGTCAATGTAATGGGAAACAGGCCTCAGAGCAGCAAGCCTGCTGATTTCGCCGCTATCCAGGTTCAGATGGCCTCACCGGAGGTCGTCATGTCCTGGTCCTATGGCGAAGTGACTAAACCTGAGACGATCAATTACCGTTCCTTCAAACCGGAACGGGACGGTCTTTTCTGTGAGCGCATATTCGGCCCGGTCAAGGACTGGGAGTGTAACTGCGGCAAATACAAGCGCATTCGTTTCCGCGGCATTGTCTGCGATCGCTGCGGCGTCGAGGTTACTCAGTCGAAAGTACGGCGCGAACGCATGGGCCATATCAAATTGGCCGTTCCGGTTTCCCACATCTGGTACTTCAAATCACTGCCGTCGCGTATTGGCCATCTGCTCGACTTGTCCATTCGCGAACTCGAACGCATTCTGTACTATGAAAATTACCTGATGATCGATGCCGGCAACTCCTCCTATGAGGTCGGCGATGTTCTGACCGAGGATGAGTTCGTCGAGCTTGAGGAAGCCGGTAAGACCTTCAACGCTATGATGGGCGCCGAAGCGGTTCGCGAAATCCTCAAGAACCTCGACATCGAAGAGACGGCTATCACGCTCAGAGCTCAGGCCAAGGTGGAGACGTCCGCCCAGCGTAAGAAAGATGTTCTGAAGAGGCTGCGTATTATTGAGTCGTTCCGTCAGTCCAACAACCGGCCCCACTGGATGGTTTTGGACACCATCCCGGTTCTGCCGCCGGACCTGCGTCCGCTGGTGCCGCTGGAGGGTGGTCGCTTTGCAACCTCCGATCTCAACGATCTTTACCGGCGGGTAATCAACCGTAACAATCGTCTGAAAAAGCTGCTCGATATCCAGGCGCCGGAAGTCATTCTGCGCAACGAGAAACGAATGCTGCAGGAGGCGGTCGACGCGTTGTTCGACAACGGACGTCGTACCTATTCCGTGCGTGGTGATTCCAAACGGCCGCTCAAGTCGCTCTCCGATTTGCGCAAGGGAAAGCAGGGCCGTTTCCGCCAAAACCTTCTGGGCAAGCGGGTCGACTATTCCGGCCGTTCCGTTATCGTTGTCGGTCCCGAGTTGAAGCTCTACCAGTGCGGTCTACCCAAGAATATGGCGCTGGAACTGTTCAAGCCGTTCATCATCATGAAGCTTGAAGAGAAGGGCTACGTACAAACTGTCAAATCGGCCAAGAAACTGGTTGAACGGGAGCGACCCGAGGTCTGGGATATTCTCGAGGAGATTATCGAGGATCACCCGGTGATGCTTAACCGTGCCCCGACGCTCCATCGTCTTGGTATCCAGGCTTTCTTCCCGGTGCTGGTAGAGGGTAAGGCGATCCGACTGCACCCGCTGGTTTGTGCTGCCTTCAACGCCGACTTCGACGGCGACCAGATGGCGGTGCACGTGCCGCTGTCGTTTGAAGCCCAACTGGAAGCGCGGCTCTTGATGCTGGCCTCGAACAACATATTGTTGCCTTCGTCCGGTCGGCCGGTTGCGGTGCCGTCACAGGATATGGTGCTTGGGTGCTACTATTTG
>JAUXBJ010000393.1 GCA_030619425.1 bacterium | reverse complement strand
GACTGGGGACGATTTGACTGGGGCCGCTTGCCCGGTGCCATCAAGACGCGACAAAATATGGCAGGGCAGCCGCTGCCGCCGGATATCCCGGTGGGGATGCCGTCGGATATCCTGGAGCGCCGTCCGGACATCATCCGGGCTAAGTACCTGCTAAAGGCACAAACAGAGAATATAGGAGTTGCCGAGGCATTGCGTTGGCCGGCCATCTCCCTCACCGGAACACTGGGGGTAGCCAGCACAGAGCTTAGCTCGATCACCGTTGACGGCGGCGTCTGGTCGGTGGGCGGGAGAATGCTGGGGCCGCTTTTTGATTTCAACAAGAACAAAAGACGAGTGGAAATCGAAGAACAGAAGACACAACAGACCCTTTACCAATATGAAAATACCGTGCTGACTGCTTTTCGGGAAGTGGAAGATGCCCTGATTGAGATCGCCACCTACCGCAAAGAGGTGGCCGCCATCGACCGCCAGCAGAAAGCCTCGAAAAATGCCAACAGGCTGTCCAAAGAACGATACGACAAAGGCGTGACCAGCTACCTCGAAGTGTTGGATACGGAACGAACCCTGTTTTCCACCGACTTGCAGCAGTCCCAACTGCAGCAGCAATTCCTCAAGGCCTATGTCAACCTTTACAAAGCGCTGGGCGGCGGCTGGGCTACCAAAGCGGATCAGAACGAAAATACCGATCCGTAACATCCCATGTAGAAAACCTTTCAAAGACAAAGATACGCCCACTATATGTTGAAGGGAACGTTTAGGCTTGGAGAGTGTCTATGCCTTTCATCACGCATCCTCTTCGGTCGAGTACTTATCGACACCGTTCAGCAGGCCGGTCTCACCCGCGATCCAGACGACCAGGCGTCCGAAGGGACTAAGCTGCTTGCGCAATTCCATCACCTGACGTGCAAGCGCCGGCTCGTCCGTAATGATCCCATCGACTCCACGGCTCATCATAACGGACATCTGGACCGGATCATTAACCGTCCACACATAGACCTTCATCCCTTGCTTGTGGGCACGGTGGATCATCGCAAGCGATGCCGCCATGGAATTGAGCGCCAGAAAATCCAGATCCAGTCGAGTCAGGTCACCGATGCTGGCGGTGTTGAGCAGACCCCGGGTCCAGGCCGGCCGCAGAGCAGCGACCTTGCGCATCCCATCCATTTTGAGGGACATGACCATGATGTCCGATTCCATACCGGTCTGCTCCACAATATCTACGACCCGTGATTCGAGGTTGCGATCGTAACCGTAGTATTTGAGTTCTATCACGACTCCCAGCTTACCTTTGGCCAATTCCAATGCCTGGTGCAACGTTGGTACCCGCTGGTTTGAGTATTCAGGCGCATACCAACCACCGATGTCGAGGTCGCGAAGGCTTTCATTCGTGGCGTCCCAGACTTTGAGGTCGCTCCGCGCCACCTTCATAAAGTCGCTGTCGTGGGCGACCACGATGACATCGTCGGCATTTTCCTGAACATCGAGCTCAATCCAATCCGCCTTGTCGACGATTGCTCTCTGGAACGACGCCATTGTATTCTCCGGTGCCGCTCCTGAAGCGCCGCGGTGCGCAATGATCTCGACGTCGGCTTCCTCGTCGATGCTTCGGCTGACGGCGTAACCGGCCAGGATAACCAGGACCAACGCCGCGACACTAAGTCCGAAAATTGCCTTACCCGGAATTTGCAGGGAAGCCTTTTTACCGAGTGAACCTCGTGCAGCGAGTTCCGGATCAAGTCGGCCGGGTCCGGCCAGGGACCGATAGAGACGGACGATTAGCAGGGGAAACAACACCGTGCTGAGTACCGTAATCGCAAGATTCCCCAAACCCGCCAGCATTAGGGTAAGCCCCAACCCTGACGCCATGATCGCGAAATTTCCCCCGAGGTCCGGGATCAGGGCATTGCCTATTAGGCCGACGAAGAACGTGACGAGTCCCGAGAGAAGGGCAACCCCGGCGAACCACGAGGCGAGCAGGAGTGCGATTTTCCAACCGAACACCACAACCTTCCGAGCACTCTCGCGCAGAGCCTGCCTGGCGTGATTACCCTCGAACAGAATCAGTGGCATAGTTATAATCCAACTAGCACACTTTTTCAGAACGATGACCGCCATCATCATCAACAACAGCCCGGCAATCGCAATCGCCCACCAGAACTCGGGCGGTTTGTCGACCAAGTAGAAATTGATGTCATGCTTGTTCAGGAAAAGCAGATAGACGCCGCCCACGCCTGCGAGAAACGGGGCGGAGATGAGCAACAAACGAACGATAACCTGCCCGGCCAGCTTCACCAGTTCAACGGCGTACCTGGTCAGGTATCGAATCGCGTCAAGCCAGGTCATCCTGCGGTCTTCGATGGCTCCAAATCCGACCACCATCAGCACGCCCTGCGTTGCAAAAAAAATACCCAGCGAAACTGCACTCACGATCAGAAGTGCCGTGATCCCTAGCGGATGGAGCAAAAACATTGCGATATCAGTATCGCTTAAGACACCATAATCCGTTTGAAGGAGGAAGACCTTCATAAGAAGACCGACCATTGGAGTCAGAGCCACCACCACGATTATCCGCGATAGCAGATCTGTAAGCAAGAGTTGCGGCCATGCGCGACGAAAATCACTTCGGGCTTCGAACAGATCGAGCCACCGGATCGGTTTCACTAAGTTCTCTCCTCACTCGGATCTAACCAAACAGAACTATTAGTTCTTTTTCGATGTAAGAGTATAGGAAGATTAGCCTTCTCTGGATTTCATTACTGTGGTGCCGGGATGTTGGTCTCAAACTTCTTGTTTATATCTGAGGAGATCTTATCCACTACATCTTTATAGGGCACACGACCGCTT
>JAUXBJ010000004.1 GCA_030619425.1 bacterium | reverse complement strand
TGACGATGGAGATAGAGTTGATCATGCCGATCGCGATGGAGCAAGAGCTTCGTTTCGCGATTCGTGAGGGCGGTCGCACGGTGGGCGCCGGCGTCATCGCTGAGATCATAGAGTAGTCAGGATACATGATCGCAATGAATGTACAGAAGATCAGAATTCGCCTCAAAGCGTATGACCATTACGCTCTGGATCGTTCCACCAAGGAGATTACCTCCACGGTGTTGCGAACCGGCGCCAGGATTGTTGGCCCGGTGCCGCTGCCGACCAAACGCACCGTCTACACGGTGCTGCGGTCGCCCCACGTCGATAAGAAATCGCGTGAGCAGTTTGAGACCCGGGTGCACAAACGCCTGATGGATATTTATGATTCGACGCCGCAGACGGTCGACGCTCTTATGAAGCTGGACCTCCCGGCCGGTGTCGATGTGGAAATAAAGACCTGATAGGGCGACGAGATATGAAAGAGATACTCGGCAAGAAGCTCGGGATGACCCGAATTTTCAAAGAGACAGGCGAGGCCGTCCCGGTAACGGTTATTGAAGCCGGTCCCTGTCCGATAGTGGCCAGGAAGACGGTCGACAAGCATGGCTACGACGCCTATCAGGTCGGTTTCGGTGCCCGCCGCAAGAGTCGCATGACCAAACCGCTGACGGGACAGTTCGTTACTTCCGGGGCGGAGCCTACGCAGTACCTTCGTGAAGTGCGCTACACCGACAGTGAACTAGAGGTCGGCGCAGTCTTGAAGGTTGATGTGTTCAAAGTAGGTGAACGGGTTGATGTGACCGGCGTGTCGCGCGGACTTGGTTTTTCCGGCACCATGAAACGGCATCATTTTTCCGGCGGCCAGGCGACCCATGGTCAGTCTGACCGTTCGCGTGCGCCCGGCTCCATCGGGCAGTCTTCGTACCCCTCGCGGGTCTTCAAGGGTATGAAAATGTCCGGTCGCATGGGTAATGAGAAGGTTACCACTCTCAATCTTGAGGTGGTCGATGTCATTGAAAAAGAGAACCTGATCCTGCTGAAAGGACCGGTCCCCGGTTTCCGAGGCGGGCTGGTTAAGATACGCAGTACCAATCGCGGCTGATGGTGGATAGATAGAGATGAACGTAAAAGTTTTCAATCAGAACGGTGAAGAAGTCGGAACGGTTGATTTGAAACCGGAATTGTTCGACATCGAACCCAACGAAGCGGTAGTCCATCAGTATATCGTCAATCTGTTGGCGCGCCGTCGTCAGGGCAACGCCAGTACACGCGGACGCAGTGAAGTGCGCGGTGGCGGTCGCAAGCCATGGCGCCAAAAAGGCACCGGTCGCGCTCGCGCCGGTACCATTCGATCTCCGCTATGGCGCGGTGGCGGTATCGTGTTCGGTCCCAAGCCACGCAGCTACGGCTCTAACATGCCTCGGAAAATGAAACGCCTGGCTATCCGTTCGGTTTTTTCCGACAAGGCTCGTTCCGAGAGAATTAAGGTTCTCGATAAGATCGAACTCGAGCAGATCAAGACCAAGGCAGTCGCCGGCATGATGACCAGGCTCGATCTGGACGGCAAGAAATGTCTGGTGCTCGATGAGGGACGCAATGACAAGCTGGCTTGGTCCTGCCGCAACCTGCCGAAGGTGCAATACCGACGGGCAGCGCTGGCCAACGGGTACGACCTGCTCAACGCCGACTATGTGCTTATAACGAAAGCAGGACTGGACAAGGTACACGAGGTGTTCGGATGAAAGCTGATCTTCGCCAGATAATAAAGACCCACATCGCCACCGAGCGAACCACCATTCTGCGTGAGAAGAATAACGAGTACGTTTTTGAAGTCGACAAGGTGGCTAATAAGTACCAGATCAAAGATGCGGTGGAAGCGGCCTTCGGGGTTAAGGTCGACCGTGTGCACACTATGATCGTTGCCGGTAAGACCCGGCGGATGGGACGCAATGTAGGCAAAACTCCGGTATGGAAAAAGGCCGTCGTGCGTCTGAAGAAAGGTGAGTCCATCGCCATTTTCGACAATATATAGGATTTGGTTGGTAACAGTATATGGCTATTAAGAAGTTCCGTCCAGTCACGCCGTCGCAGCGTTTTAGAACCGTCCCCATGTTTGACGAGATTACGTCGACGATACCGGAGAAATCGCTCCTTCGGCCTTTGCGCAAGAGTGGTGGGCGCAACAACAAAGGTCGCATCACTGTCTGGCACCGAGGCGGCGGTCACAAACGGCAATATCGAGTGATCGACTTCCGTCGCAACAAGCATGATATCCCGGCCCGGGTGGCCTCGATCGAGTATGACCCTAATCGCTCGGCACGCATCGCCCTTTTGCATTATATCGACGGTGAAAAACGTTACATCATCGCTCCCGACGGCTTGCACGTCGATGACCAGGTGATGTCGGGTGAGAAGGTCGACAACCGTGTCGCCAACGCCATGCCGATGGGTGTAATGCTGCTGGGGACTTTTGTGCATAATATCGAACTGCGCCCCGGTAAGGGCGCCCAGCTTTGTCGTTCGGCCGGCACCATGGCTCAGTTGGTAGCGAGGGAAGGCAAGAAAGTGACCCTAAGAATGCCGTCGGGCGAAGTACGTACGGTGCCGAGTAACTGTTATGCCACCATCGGACAAGTGAGTAATATCGATCACAAGAACATCGTTTGGGGCAAGGCCGGCGCATCCCGCTGGCGTGGGTGGCGACCGACCGTGCGCGGTGTTGCCATGAACCCGGTCGACCATCCCATGGGTGGCGGCGAAGGACGCAGTTCCGGTGGGCGACACCCATGTACGCCGTGGGGTAAGCCGACCAAAGGATACAAAACCAGAAGCAAACGCAAGTCGAGAGCCCACATCGTTGTGGATCGACGAGCCAAGAAATAAATCGGAGATTGCTGGATGCCTCGTTCGCTTAAGAAAGGACCGTTCTTAGACGCCAAGCTACAGGCCAAGGTTGAAGTTATGAATGAGAGCGGTGACAAGAAAGTGATCAAGACCTGGTCACGCCGTTCGACAGTCATTCCGGAGTTTGTGGGACACACTATTGCAGTTCACAACGGCAACAAGTTCATCCCCATCTACATCACGGAGAACATGGTCGGTCACAAGCTGGGCGAGTTTTCTCCCACCCGGCTGTTCCGTGGTCATGGCGGCAAGCTGGCCGAACGCAGTTCGTCGGTGAAAAGGTAGGGTGTGATCATGGTTGTTAACGCATTGGCAAGGTTACGTTACGTGAGCATTCCACCGCGGAAAATGCGGCTGGTGGCCAACATGGTCAAAGGCCTGCCGGTCCAGAAGGCTCTGGATATACTGAACTTCACACCGAAGATTGCGGCGCAACATCTCGCCAAGACGCTCAAGTCGGCAGCCGCCAACGCCCTTTCCGCAGAGGGCACTGACGTCGTGAAGGCCGAGTACCTGACGGTTAAGAACATCACCGTGGATGCCGCTCCCACCGCCAAGCGGATACGCTTTCAGTCGATGGGACGCGTCTTTCGGTACCGCAAGCGTTTCTGCCACCTTACCGTGATACTGCAGGGCGAGACAGAAGAGGCTCCGGCGCGCAAGTCCGGGAAGAAACCCGCCGCCTCCAGGGATTCCAAGGCGTCAGCCAAAGCAGACACTGGTGACAAGTCGGCTGCCAAGGGCAGGAAAACCAACAAGAAGACCTCCGCCAAGTCCGACAAGCCCGGGAAGGCGGCTGAGGCCAAGGTGAAAAAGAGCGCCACAAAGTCGGCTGATAAGACAGAGAAGAAAACAAATGATGACAATGAGTAAGTCATCGCTACAAATATGCTCAGTCGGGAGATAAGGATTTGGGACAAAAGACACACCCTATAGGCTTTCGCCTTGGGATCATTAAGACCTGGAACAGCAAGTGGTTCGCCTCCGATCGGAAATTCGCGGATCTGGTTCACGAGGACATGATGATCAAGCGCTATATCAATCGCCGTCTGGACAACGCCGGCATTGCTAAAGTGCATATCTCTCGTGCGCCCAAACGGGTCAGTGTCGACATTCACACCTCGCGACCTGGGATCGTAATCGGGCGCAAGGGCGCCGAGGTCGACAAACTCCGCGAAGAACTTCAGCTTCTGACTAAAAAGGACATCATGCTGAATATCGTGGAGGTGCGGAAACCGGAGTTGGACGCCCAGCTCGTGGCTGACAACGTTGCTCGTCAGTTGGAGGGTCGAATCGCCTTCCGTCGGGCGATGAAAAGGTCGTTGGCTGCGACCATGAAAATGGGCGCCGTCGGCATCAAGATTCAATGCGGCGGACGACTTGGTGGCGCCGAGATCGCGCGCACCGAGAAATATCGCGCCGGTCGTGTGCCGTTGCACACCCTGAGAGCCGACATCGACTATGCCACTACAACGGCTCGCACCACTTATGGTGCTATCGGCGTCAAGGTGTGGATCTGTCGCGGTGAGATAGTCGACACCAGCCAGTTCTATCGCGAAGCTGAGGCCGGGGAACAGGCGCAGAGGCCCGATGCTCCCGCCGCCAGGCGTGGCGGCAAGCAAGAGCGGGGCGACAGGCCACGTCGCCGGCCGCGCGGTCGCGTGCGCCGGGCTGGAACCACAGCTACCGGCAAGCCGCCGCGGGGACGACGCCCGGAAATCTCACCCGATGCAAAAAAGGGCCAACCGGGTGGCGCCAATAGACCGAATTCAGATCGGAATGACAGACCCAAACCCAAAGATCAGGCAAGGCCCAAACCCAAAGATCAGGCAAGGCCCAAACCCAAAGATCAGGCAAAGCCCAAACCGCCTGACAAGAGCGACAACGCCGGATGAGTAACGGAGACGACAATCCATGTTGATGCCTAAGAAGACGAAGTTTCGTAAGATGCACCGCGGTCGCCGAACGGGAAAAGCAATAACCGGCAGTGCTGTTAATTTCGGTGAGTTCGCGCTCAAGTCGATCGAGGCCTGTTGGTTGACCAACCGCCAGATCGAAGCTGCCCGTATTGCCATGACCCGCTACATCAAACGCGGTGGGAAAATATGGATTCGTGTCTTCCCGGATAAGCCGATAACCAAGAAGCCGGCCGAGACACGCATGGGGAAGGGTAAAGGTGCTCCTGACCACTGGGTGGCCGTGGTCAAACCGGGACGCATTCTCTTTGAAATCGAAGGTGTCAGTCTGACGATGGCCCGTGAGGCGTTGAGGCTGGCCGGTGACAAGTTGCCGATGAAAACCAAATTCGTAACCCGGGCCGACACGCAAGGAGTATGACCATGTTGAAGGTTGCTGAATTGCGCGACTTGACGGCCGAGGAACTTAGGCAGAAAAAGCGCGACCTTGAAGAAGAGTCTTTCAATCTCAATATGAGAAAGTCACTCAAAGCCCTGGACAACCCACTCCGCCTTCGGACGCTCCGTCGGGAGATGGCTCGCATCAACACCATCCTTCACGAAGATGAAGTGGGGGTCCGCAAACTGGCCGAGGCGTCGACATTGATCTTGCCCCAGTCGAAAACGGCGAAGAAAGCAAAGGGTGAAGAGGAGTAATTGATGGCTGAGCAGACGAGAAAAGAAACGCGAAAGGTCCGTGTCGGTACCGTGATCTCGGATAAGATGAACAAGAGTATTATCGTACGCATCAACCGTACCTACCGACATCCGATTTACGAAAAGATATTCCGGAGTTTCTCCAAGCTTTATTCTCACGACGAGAAGAATGAAGCCAGGATAGGTGATACTGTTAAGGTTATGGAAACCAGACCGCTCTCCGCCAAGAAACGCTGGCGACTGGTCGAGATAGTGGAAAGGGCCAAGTAGCCCGGTGGCGGTAGTCACCGACCGGCCGGTAAAGGTGGTTGAGATATGATTCAAGAGTACACAGTGCTGACGGTAGCCGACAACTCCGGCGCCAAGCGGGCCATGTGCTTCCGGATTCTCGGAGGACGTAAGAGGTACGCCTCAATCGGCGATATTATCGTCGTTACCGTCAAGGAAGCAATACCAGGTGGTACCGTCAAGAAGTCCGAGGTGTGCAAGGCCGTGGTTGTGCGAACCAAAGCGCCGGTGCGCCGCAAGGATGGTTCGATCATTCGTTTTTCGGACAATGCCGCCGTCATTATAAACGACCAGATGGAGCCGCGTGGCACACGCATCTTCGGTCCGGTAGCCCGCGAGTTGCGCGAGAAGCAGTTCATGAAAATCATTTCCCTCGCTCCTGAGGTACTTTAACGGGAAACGACCTATGAAAATCAAAAAAGGTGACACTGTATACATTCGCTGTGGCGCAGCCAGAGGCAAAACCGGTCGCGTACTCAACGTTAATCCCAACAAGGGCAAGATTCTGGTCGAAGGCATCAATATGAGGAAAAAAAACCAGCGCCCTACTCAGAAAAGCCCCAAGGGTGGCATTATCACCATTGAAGCGCCGATCGATCTTAGCAATGTGGCGCTCTATAGCTCGTCCCTGGGTGGCCCCACAAAGACTATTACCAAGGTGATTGATGAAGGTGGCAGAAAGAAAAAAGTGCGTGTCTGCCGTGAGACCGGAGAACAGATTTAAGGACATGTTGTAATGGCCAGGCTCAAGGATAAATACACCGACGAAATCGTGCCCCGTTTGATGAAGCAGTTCAAATATCGCTCCATTATGGAGGCGCCGAAAATCAGTAAGATCAGCGTCAACATCGGTGTCGGAGAAGCAATCGAGAACGCCAAGACGCTGGAAGCTGCTGTTGGCGACCTTACCAAAGTTACTGGCCGCAAGCCATTCGTCACGCGGGCCAGAAAGAGTATATCGAACTTCAAGCTGAGAGAAGGCGCCGCTATCGGATGTGCGGTGACGCTAAGGCGGGAGGTTATGTACGAGTTCCTTGATCGGCTGGTCAATATCGCCATGCCGCGCATCCGTGACTTCCGTGGCATCAACCCGAAGTCATTCGACGGGCGCGGCAACTTCAATTTCGGTGTACGTGAACAGTTGATTTTCCCCGAAATCGATTATGATAAGATTGATAAGATACGCGGAATGAATGTCGCTATTACAACGACCGCCCGGACCGATGAAGAGGCCCGGCAGTTGCTGACTGAGATGGGGATGCCGTTCCGCAAATAGGAGTTCAATGGCTAAGAAGTGTCTCATAGAGAAGCAGGCCCGTAAGCCGAAATTCAAAGTGCGCGGGTACAGTCGCTGCCGTCGTTGCGGTCGACCGCGAGCGTTCATGCGTCGGTTTGGTCTGTGTCGAATATGTTTCAGAGAAATGGCCCTGGCCGGTGACTTGCCGGGTGTTGTTAAGGCCAGTTGGTAGACCCAATGGTTGCTGGGAGTTTTTAACGATGAGTATGACTGATCCCATAGCTGATCTTCTGACGAGAATCAGAAACGCCTACAAAGCACACAAGGTAGCTGTCGATGTGCCGGCCTCAGGCATCAAGCGGGAAATCGTCCGCATCCTGCAGGAGAAAAAGTTCGTCAAGGACATGATGGAATTGCCGGACAACAAGCAGGGTTTGCTGCGTGTCTATTTGCTCTATAGTGCCGGTGATGTGCCGGTTCTCAAGGGCATTAAGCGCATCTCGCGCCCCGGACTGCGTCGGTATTTCGATGCCGAACAGGTACGGCAGTCGACCTTCAACCAGCGCGGTATGACGGTGGTCTCGACTTCAAGCGGTGTTATGACAAACTTTGACGCCGCCTCCAAAGGAATCGGCGGCGAAGTACTGCTGCGGTGCTGGTAAGGGAAGGATGCTAAGATGTCGCGTGTAGGAAAGAAACCAATCCCGATACCGGACAAGACCAAGGTCGCTATCGACGGTAAGAATATCACCGTTACCGGAGCCAAGGGTAGCCTCTCCAGGACTATTCATTCGGATATGACAGTGGTTGTAGAGGATAATAACATTCTGGTTGCCAGGCCGTCGGATAGCAAGAAGCATCGGTCGCTGCATGGTCTCACCCGAGCTCTGATCAATAACATGGTGGTTGGGACTACCGAGGGCTTCAAGAAAGAACTGCGAATTGTGGGTGTCGGTTACCGCAGCGAGAACAAGGGTCGGATGCTGATTCTCCATTTGGGTTTTTCACATCCAATTTTGGTCGTGCCGCCGGAAGGTGTTACAGCGACGGCGCTACCTAAAGAGAGTAAGATCATGGTCGAAGGCATCGACCGCGAACTGGTCGGTGAGACGGCAGCCAAGATCAGAGGGTTCCGCAAGCCGGAACCATACAAAGGTAAAGGCATACGCTACGCCGACGAGCACGTGCGTAGAAAGGCCGGTAAGAGCGCCGCGAGCGCTTGATCGAATTGAGGTAACTATTCATGGCTGATAAGAACATCGTCAAGAACAAAAGAGCCGAACGCCGCCGCCGCCGAGTGCGCGGGAAAATTCAGGGGACGGCTGAACGACCGCGTCTCGCTGTCAGCAAATCGCTCAGCCGGGTGTTTGCGCAGATCATCGACGACGAGAACAGCACTACTCTGGTCGGCATAGACTCTACATCGAAAGTGCTCGCGTCGGAGCTTAGTGGCAAGCAAACGAAGACCGATGTTGCTCGCAAGGTCGGTGAAGTCGTTGCTCGCCTGGCCAAAGATAAAGGTATCGAACAGGTTGTATTCGATCGCACCGGGAGTCCGTACCATGGTCGCATCAAGGCCGTGGCCGACGGCGCCCGCGAAGGTGGACTGAAGTTTTAGAAGATAGTGTCGGTTTAGACTATAGCGAGGTATAGATTGCCGAAGTTTCAAATGGATGCCCTCGAATTCGAGGAAAAAGTAATTGATGTCAACCGTGTTGCCAAAGTGGTTAAGGGTGGACGACGGTTCAGTTTCACCGCCCTGGTGACGGTGGGCGACAAAAACGGCAAGGTGGGTGTCGGCTACGGCAAAGCACCGGAGGTCTCCGAGGCGATTCGCAAGGCGACCGAAGCGGCGAGGAAAGCCATGAACGTGATCAACATCACGGCTGGCACGTTGCCGCATCGGATCGACGGCCGGTTTGGCGCCACCACCGTTATGATGCGGCCGGCTTCACCGGGTACCGGTGTAATTGCCGGAGGCGCCGTTCGCGCCATTTTGGAGTCGTTGGGCGTTCAGGATGTCCTCACCAAGGTGCTGGGCAGCCGAAACCCGAATAATGTGGTTAAAGCCACCGTAAACGGCTTGATAAACCTGCGAACCAAAGAGCAGGAAGAGAGCTTCCGCGAGGAAGCTTAGCCCGTGGCTATAAGACAGGATGAAAGCGATGGCCAGGCTGAAAGTAACGCAAGTAAGAAGTACCATTGATCGTAAAGAGCCGCAGAAGAGAACGATAGAGGCTCTTGGTCTTGGAAAAATTAACCGTACCGTCGTCCATAACGACTCCCCGCAGATCAGGGGCATGGTGCGCGCTGTAGCGCATCTGGTCACGGTCGAAGAGATAGATTAGTCGAGGTAGAACAGCAATGGAACTCCATACACTGAAACCTGCGGCCGGCTCCACCAGAAAGCGCAGACGCGTGGGACGGGGACCGGGCAGCGGTACCGGTAAAACTTCCGGTCGTGGCCACAAGGGCGCCGGATCACGCAGCGGATTCCGACGCAATGTAGCCCGCGAGGGCGGACAGATGCCGCTTCACCGTCGCCTGCCGAAATTCGGGTTCACCAATATCTTCAGAAAACCGGTGCAGATTATCAACGTATCCGACCTGTCGCGTCTCGATCCGGGTGAGGTTTCTTCCGAAACGCTCCGGGCTGCAGGCATGATCAAGAAAATGGATGTGCCGGTAAAGGTTCTGGGTAACGGCAATGTCGAAAAAGCTTACACCGTCAAAGCTGCCGCCTTTTCCAAGACGGCTGTGACCAAAATCGAAGCGGCCGGGGGTAAGGCCGAGGTGGTGAAGTGCTAGAGACTTTCCAATCAATCTTCAAGGTCGAAGAACTCCGCAAAAGGATATTGTTCACACTGGGTATTCTGATTGTCTATCGTATCGGCGGCCACATCCCGACCCCCGGTGTTGACGGCACCATCCTTTCCCAGGCGCTTTCATCTAATTCGATTTTCGGTTTGCTGGATATGTTTGCCGGAGGCGCCTTTGCCAAGGCGACCATCTTTGCCCTGGGTATCATGCCCTACATCTCCGCCTCCATCATGTTGCAGTTGCTCGGCGCGGTGGTTCCGTTCCTCCAGCGTCTGCAGCGCGAGGGAGAAGAAGGTCGGCGCAAGATCACGCAGTACACACGGTACCTGACCGTCTTGATTGCCAGTCTACAGGCATGGGGCACGGCCGGCTTCCTGACCACGATCAATCTCAACGGCGTCTCTGCTGTGCATATGGATACGATGTGGTTTATCCCTCTGACGATTATCACTTTCACGAGCGGTTGTATCTTTATAATGTGGCTGGGTGAGCAGATTACTGAGCGCGGCATCGGCAACGGTATTTCGCTGATAATCTTCATCGGGATCATTGCCCGCTTCCCTGAGGCTGTAGTCGAAGAGGTCCAGATGGTCTGGTACGGCAGCCGGTCCTTCCTTTTGGAAGTCGGCATCGTGGCTATGATGATCGGGGTGATCGCGGCTGTAATTATGATAACAAGAGCTCAGCGCAGGATTCCCGTGCAGTATCCTCGCAAGGTTGTCGGGCGGAAAGTGTTCGGCGGCGCCTCTACACACCTGCCGTTGTCGGTAAACTCGGCCGGTGTGATTCCGATCATTTTCGCCCAGTCCATCATGTTTCTGCCATCGACGGTAGCCCAGCTTTTCCCAACGACTGAGTGGATACAAAACCTGGTGGCGGTCGGTCTGGCTCCCGGCGGCTTCTGGTATTCGATAATCTATGGTTTGATAATTGTCTTCTTCGGATATTTCTATACGGCGATTGTCTTCAACCCGATGGAGATCGCCAATAACATGCGCAAGAACGGCGGGTACATTCCCGGTATCAGACCCGGTAAGAACACCTCGCAGTATATCGAGAAAATTCTCACCCGCATCACTTTGCCGGGCGCCATATTCTTCGCGTCCATTGCCGTGTTGCCGTGGGTCCTGATCTCCAAGGCTAACGTAAACTTCTTCTTCGGCGGCACCGGATTGCTGATTGTTGTCGGTGTGGCCCTGGATACTCTGCAACAGATCGAATCTCACCTGCTCATGCGTCATTACGACGGCTTCATGAAGAAGGGTAAGATTCGTGGGAGGTCGATGTAAGATGAATTTCATTTTTTTGGGACCTCCGGGATCAGGCAAAGGGACACAGGCCGTGCGTCTGGCCAAGAATAAAGGGATTGTTCATCTCTCCACCGGCGACTTGCTTCGAGAAGCTGTCAAGAACGGTACCGAACTCGGCAAGAAGGCTGATGGATACATGAGGGCGGGGGATCTCGTTCCCGACAGCCTGATCGTTGGATTGATCGAAGATAAGATCGCCGCCGGTGATCTCAAGCGTGGGTTTATCCTCGATGGTTTCCCGCGCACCGTGCCGCAGGCGGAAAGCCTCAAAGAGATGCTCAAGAAAAACGAAATCACCCTCGAGATGGCGGTTCTGATTGCTGTGAGTGACAATGAGATCGTGCAACGGCTCTCGGGACGCTGGTTCTGTCCGACCTGTCAGGCTACCTACAACTACCCGGCCAACGTGCCGAAGAACGAGGGCGTCTGCGACCATGACGGCGCCAAGCTGGTGAGACGGCCGGATGACGAGGAAGAGGTCGTGCGCAACCGACTTGAGGTGTACAAGAAGCAAACTCAGCCGATTGAGGATTTCTATCGCAACGAATCGATTCTGACTGAGGTCAAGGGTGAACAGACACCGGATAATGTTTTCAAATCGATTCTTGAGGTGGTAGGCTGAGAGCAGCTCCGAGGTTATTGTGATCGTACTTAAGACAAAAGAGGAAATCGAGATCATGCGTCGCGCCGGCAGAGTTGTATCACAGACTCTTGATATGGCGGGCGAATGCATGCAAGCCGGTATGACCACCGGCGAACTCGATGGTCTCATCGAAACCTTCATACGCGATCTTGATGCTGTTCCAGGCTTCAAGAACTACCGCGGCTATCCAGCTTCCGCATGTATCTCTATTGATGACGAAGTTGTTCACGGTATTCCCGGTAAGCGGGTGATTCGCGAGGGGGATATCGTTTCGGTCGACGTCGGCTCAATTGTCGACGGTTTCTACGGCGATTCGGCGCGTACCTTCGCAGTCGGTGAAATCTCGTCGGAGAAAGCGGATCTGATGGACAATACGCGCAAATGTCTTCAAGTGGCTATTGACAAGGCGCAAAAAGGGAATAGATTGGGACAGATTTCCGCCGCCATACAAGAGACGGCTGAATCGAAAGGGTATGGTGTGGTGCGGGCGCTGGTGGGTCATGGCGTCGGACGGAACCTGCATGAGGATCCGCAGATACCCAACTTCGGTATACCTGACTCCGGGCCGACCCTCAAGATCGGCATGGTGCTGGCTATCGAGCCGATGATCAACCTTGGTACGCACAAGGTTTACACCAAGCCGGACGGATGGACCTTTGTTACCGCCGACGGCATGCCGTCGGCGCATTTTGAGCATACCGTGGCTATTACGGATGATGGCGCGGACATTTTGAGTTTGTCGTAAAGGAGATTATGGCCAAAGAGCAGACTATTCAGGTCGAAGGCAAGGTGATCGAACCGCTGCCCAACGCCATGTTCAAAGTAGAACTGGATAACGGCCATGTAGTGCTGGCTCATATCTCCGGTAAGATGAGGATGCATTTTATAAAGATACTCCCGGGTGACAAGGTCACTCTGGAGTTGTCGCCCTACGATCTTTCACGCGGACGAATTACGTACCGCTATAAGTAGATCGTTCAGACTTATAAGGCAGGTGCCTATTATGAAAGTACGTTCAGCCGTAAAGAAACGCTGTGAGCATTGCAGGATCGTGAAACGTCACGGCATCTTGCGGGTCATTTGCAAGAAGAACCCAAGCCACAAGCAGCGCCAGGGTTAGAGAATGAATAACACTGTTTGGTTAAGGAGTAGCAATTGGCTCGAATAGCCGGTGTAGATCTGCCAAAAGAAAAACGCATTGATATCGGACTGCGTTACATTTTCGGTATTGGACCATATCGGGCGCGCCTGATTCTTGAGAAGACCGGCGTAACCCCGGAGACGAGAGTCCACAAGCTCACCGATGAAGACGTTGCCAAGCTGCGCGGTTGTATTGAGGAAGATTACGATGTGGAAGGCAGCTTGCGCGGTGAAATCAACATGAACATCAAGCGGCTTGTTGATATCGGATCATATCGTGGCTTGCGTCATCGTCGCGGGCTGCCGGTTCGGGGTCAGCGCACCAAGACTAACGCTCGAACTCGCAAGGGTCCCAAGCGGGCCATCGGTGGTCTGAAGAGAAAGCCACCGGGTAAGAAGTAGGTTGACTGAATGCTGAGGTACTAAGTGGCAGATCCCAAGAAAAAATCACGTGCTAAGAAGAAGTCGCGCAAAGTTGAAGCCAACGGAATTGCGCACGTAAAGTCCACCTTCAACAATACCATCGTGACCATCACGGATACCAACGGTAAGACCATCTCCTGGGCCTCGGCCGGTAAAGCCGGATTCAAGGGTTCCAAGAAATCGACGCCGTTTGCCGCCCAGTTGGCCGGATCGTCATGTGCCAAGGAAGCGATGGATATGGGATTGCGCAAAGTTGAAGTTTGGGTCAAGGGACCGGGCTCGGGTCGCGAGGCGGCCATTCGTTCGCTTTCGGCGGCCGGGCTTGAGGTTACCCTTATTAAAGATGTAACGCCGATTCCACATAATGGATGCCGTCCGCCCAAGCGGCGTCGGGTGTAAGATAGACAATTGTTAGTCAGGAGTATTGATGGCTCGCTATACTGATGCCAACTGTAAGATGTGTCGTCGCGAAGGCGAAAAACTGTTTCTGAAGGGCAGTCGTTGCCTCAGTGACAAGTGCGCCGTTGAACGGCGCCAGGTGGCGCCCGGCCAGCACGGTCGAATGATGCGCCGAAAAATCTCATCTTACGGTTTGCAGCTTCGCGAAAAGCAGAAGGTTCGTCGTACCTATGGCGTACTGGAGTCGCAGTTCAGGAACTATTTCAAGAAGGCTGATCAGAGAACCGGTGTTACCGGTGAGATCCTGTTGCAGCTTCTGGAGACTCGACTTGATAACCTTGTGTACCGGCTTGGTTTTGCCGCCTCACGCAAAGCGGCCCGGCAACTGGTCCGGCACCGGCATGTCACCGTCGACAGCCACGTGGTCGACATTCCGTCATACTCGATCAAGCCCGGTGAAGTCATCAAGATCAGGGACAAATCAAAGAATCTGGGAATAATCCACGCGGCCCTGAAAGAGGTCGGACGCGGCGATGAGATCCCGTGGTTACGACTGAACAAAGCAGCTCTCGAAGGTGAACTCCTGGAAGTGCCGACACGTGAAAACATACCATTGACGGTTAACGAGCAACTCATCGTTGAGTTGTATTCCAAGTAGGTAATTATTCCTTTGCGGAGGTTTTCGTAAATATGAAGTGGAAACCACTTACCATGCCCAAGGAAGTCGTCAACGACCAATCGTCGGCCGGCGACAACTATTCGCGCTTTATTATTGAGCCCCTGGAGCGGGGATACGGGCATACATTGGGCAATTGTCTGCGACGGGTTCTTCTCGCCTCAATTCAGGGCGGGGCGGTGGTGTCGATGCGCATCAACGGCGTGCTCCATGAGTTCTCTTCCATCCCGGGAGTGTACGAGGATGTCACCGACATCGTGCTCAACGTCAAGGGTATCTGTCTGAAGATGCACGCCGACGAAATGCGAACCTTGACCCTAAAAACCAACACCAAGGGAGAAATCACCGCCGAGAGGTTTCAGACTGATCCTGAGGTCGAGATCCTCAACACCGATCGGCACATCTGCGAACTGAGCGACGATGTCGATTTCGAGATGGAACTCGATATCGGCTACGGGCGCAGCTACGTTGTCGCCGATCAAAATAAGAGACCCGATGCGCCGGCCGGCACCATCTTTGTGGACAGCCTGTTCTCTCCGGTGACCAAGGCCTCTTTCTCCGTTGAGAACACACGGGTGGGACAACGTACGGATTATGATCGACTGATTATGGAGATCACCACCGACGGTTCCATCACGCCGGAAGACGCCTTGAGCTATGCAGCTAAGTTGGTCAAGGATCACCTGCAACTCTTCATCCACCTTGACGAGGAAATCATGGTTGAGGAAGAGCCGGAGGTCGACGAGGATGTCGTCAGGGTGCGGAACCTGCTCAAGACCAGAGTCGACGAATTGGAGCTCTCGGTACGCTCGTCCAACTGTCTGCGCGCAGCAAACATCCAGACGATTCAGGATTTAGTGACCAAATCCGAATCCGATATGTTGAAGTATCGCAACTTTGGACGTAAATCGCTCAATGAAATCAGTACTATTCTCGAAGAGATGAACCTCTCGTTTTCGATGGACATCTCTCAATACGTCGAAACCGAAGCTTAGGCGACTACAGGCAGGATCAAATGGGACACTTCGATAAAGTCAAGAAACTTGGTCGGACCAAATCGCACCGTGAGGCGATGCTGGGCAATATGGCCATGTCACTGTTTCAGCATCGCATGATCAAAACCACCGACGCCAAAGCTAAGGCGTTGCGACCCCTGGTCGATCGGATCATATCCACGGCTAAGAAAGACACCCTCGCCGCCAAGCGTCAGGTTGCAAAGACGGTCAAGAACAAGGAAGTGTTCAAAAAGCTGTTCAACGAAATCGTGCCGCAGTTTGCTGATCGCAATTCCGGTTTCTCGCGCGTCATCAAGTTGGGGGTGCGTCGTGGTGATGGTGCTCCGCTGTCGGTGGTCGAACTGCTGACCGAAAAGCCGAAAAAGGCGGAGGACAAGAAAGATAAGAAGAAAAAGAAGGCTGCTTCAGGGAAGTAGTTGTCGACAAATCATCCCCGGGATGTAAGCCCGCCGTCTCGCACGGCGGGCTTTGTTTTTTTGTGGGCGGCAGAGGCCCTGAGGCTGCCCCTTGCTACTGTTCGGATGTGGAGTATTCTTTGTTAACTGCCTAATCAAACACTTGCCCCGCCACCTCGCATGTGCTATATAATTCAAAATGAAGCGGAGCTTTATCTGACGGCGTGAATCAGCAGGGACCGTTGATATTATAGGAACCTGTCAGGTCAAGCTCGGAATTCTAAACACAGCGAGGGGATATGAATCAACAAATGACCCCACCAGGAGGACAACCGGAGAAGAAGGGAATGTCGAAGGGTTGTCTGGTAGGACTGATCGTTGGATTGGTGCTGCTCGTTCTTGTCGTCGGCGCCGGACTGGTCTGCTGGTACAAGAAAGATGCCTTCTTGAAGGCGGGAACTGTCACCATGGTCAATTCCATCACCAACGAGTTGACCAACAACCCGGTTGAGGGTGTCGATACTGTGTTGGTGAATCAGGTGGCCGCTGCCTTCATCGCCAAGACGGAGGAGAGCGAAGTTGACTTACAGCAGTTTGGACAATTCGCTCAGGATATCCAGCGGCTCATGAATGACAAGGTAATTGATGCCGATGAGGCCGATCAGTTCATTGACATGATGGTTGAATACTATCCGGAGTTGGGTCATCTGTTGCCTCCGGAGGACGAGCCTGTTGAGGATACGACGGCCGTAATTGACAGCCTCGAACAGGTAGAATAGTAGTGTCCGACCGCGCCGAGGATGGTTGAGATAGCCATCCGGTTCGATATCCGGTCGAAACAGCATCTCAGGCAACCCGCCGGCATTGTCGGCCGCTGCTGCTGTCAGGGCTGGGTCGGCACTGGAACTCCAAGTGTTCGAACTCGCAGAAAAAGGACAGGTGACGCACCTTGTTCATTGTCGTAGCCATCATCGCTGCTTACTTGCTGGGCGCAATCCCATTTGCGCTCCTGATAGGGCGCATCGCTGGTATTAAAGATTTACGTCAAGTAGGCTCTGGAAACCTCGGCGCCACAAACGTTTGGCGCGCTGCCGGTCCGGGTGCGGGGCTGGCCGTACTGTTGACCGATACGGCCAAAGGCGTTGCTGCCATTCTTGCCGCACGTTACATCCTGGCCGAGGCAACCACGCTACCGGTTTCGATTGATGTGGTCCTCGTCATGGCCGGCCTGGCGGCCGTGTTGGGACATGTCTTTCCTGTCTACGTTTGGTTCAAGGGTGGCAAGGGAGCCGCTACCGGATTGGGTGTGATGGTCATGCTGCTGCCGCTGCCGACTGGGGTGGCGCTGGTAGTGTTCCTGGTTGTAGCCGTTCTCTGGCGT
>JAUXBJ010000171.1 GCA_030619425.1 bacterium | reverse complement strand
GTCGATAAGCCAGACAAGATCCCAAAGCGCGATTAGCCCGTCGTCGTCGTGATCTATGTTACCCCTGACAAGACACTCAGCCAACTTCAGGTTGAAAGGGTACAGACAGTCATAATCGGTTGCACCTGTCGGCTTAATACGCCAATAGTACAAATCCGAGACGGCCGTGTCCAGTTCAGGGGCCCCAAAGCTACAGCCGGTTATTGTTTCACTGAGCAGCAAATCGTTGAACAGGATGTCGGTCGCCAACTGAAAGTCGAAACCGCCGGAGCCTTCCCATTGAAAGGTCAAATCGGGTCGATAGACATACGCCCCCGGCGGCGGGTAGACCGGCGAGACGCTGGACGGATACAAGGCGAACTCATAACCTGCGGCCGACATTGGTGCCTTCTCAGCGAACCGGTACGGGTATCCACCGATGGTCAGTTCCAACGAGAACGTTTCGGACGATTTGACACTGCCTGGTTTCGGCCGGACGCTAATGGTGTAGTCGCCGGGTTCAATGGCCCCTACCGTGATGCCGTCATCCAGGATGGCGTTCTGGTTGACGTTTCGGCGGTAATATTCACCGGACGAAACGGAGCTTCGCACCTTGTTGACAACCTGCCCGCTTGGGGACTGAAGTTCGATTTCCGCGTTGTCCAACGCCGAAACCACAATCGGCATGGGCTCGAATCCGTGTGGATCGAGTTGGTTGCGAAAGACAATCAGGGACGCCTCTTGTTGTGCGTGCACCGCCGCGACTATGATATCGAGATCGCCGTCGAGGTCGGCATCAAAACAATCCAATCGCATCGGATTGTACGGTTGGACGGCGTATCTTAGCTCATTCGTGAAGGTGCCATCGCCATTGCCGAACAGAATCGCACAGTAATATTCACTCCCGTTAATATAGACGATATCGAGATCGCCGTCATTGTTAAAGTCACCGGCGCGGTTGGCCATGACGTGGCCCAACGGAGAGCGAACGATACGCTGCTGGAAAGTCCCGTCGCCGTTTCCAAGATAGACCACAACCTCGCTGGAAATACCATAAGTCGACGGCGTGGCCAAACAGAGATCAAAGATGTTATCGTTGTTGAAGTCGGAACCAGCGTTGGTGATTTCGATATCAAGCGAACCATAGGTCTGGCTGTGAAATTCAATAAACTCGAATCGGCCGTCGCCGTCGCTCCTGAATATTCTCAGCCCGCTCTCGGTCCCGACAGCCAGATCGTCCAATCCATCGCCGTCAAAATCGGCTGAGTTGACCGAGGTGGCCTTTTCACCGAGACCGAAGTAGGTTGGCGGCATGAATACCGGGTCTTCGTTTCCCGCACACATCCAAACCCCGTCGCCTCCGACGAAAATGTAATCCAGGTATTGATCTCGTGTGAATTCACCGAGGATTGCGCCGCGCGAGGCGGCGGTGGGAAGACCGGCGCTATCGTACCAGAATCCGTTGTCACCATCACTGTAGAAGACATGTAGGCTCGGCGGCATACTGCTGATTATTGCAACATCGGGGTAATCATCGTTGTTGAGGTATCCCATAACCGGATTCCTGAATGGACGACCCCGGTGATAGCTATAAACGTTACTGAGAGTCATATTGGCATCCAGGTCGAACAACCATGCTGTAATCTCAGTGATCAAACCGCTGGAGCAGATGAACAGTTCCGGTTCGGCATCATCGTCGGCGTTGCCGTGAGTCAAGGCTATGGTCCCAGGCGCGTCGGCGGTTTCGACTTGGTGAAAGGTGATCAGGTAATCATCATCGGTGACCACTTGAATGGTTACGTAGCCGTTCGCGCACGGTCCGGTCACATCGCAGGCGCGGAACTCAGCCGACCAAAGCCCGACATCGTCCTCGGTGGGGAGCCAGCTAAAGTGAGCCGGGTTATTACCGCCCAATGTAGGTGGGTTGACCGGTGTTCCGGTTCCGCCTTCCAGCGGAGTGAAATCGGCCAACTCAATAGTGACCGTGTTGTCCTCCGGAGATTCAGCCTCGACCATAAACGACACCTCGGCCCCAGCCTCGGTGTACGGATCATCGTCAGGCAGGGTCACTAAAGGCGGCAGACTGCCCTGGATTATTGTCAGCGTATCGGTGACGACTCTGGGGATAAAGGGACGCCCATAGCTCTGGTCCTTGTCAGCGATTATGCTGAAGTGCCCATTGGGCGGGAACCAGCCGCTGTCGACCACCATCAATCCCGGGCTAAGCCCGGTCAGATAGATGTCAAATATGGCATCGTTCCCGGGTGGCAGTTTAATGGGATTAGCCATGGTTGATGCGGCGACTAAAGTACTGTCGGGAGCAACCCCGTTCGAATCGCGAAAGTAAGTTACGCGCCACTCCAGGACGCCAGGATTGGCCATCCGGTTGATAAATACTACTGAGTCTACCTTGGCAAAGCCGCCGTCCAGAGACTTGGATACCAGGCCGAAGAAAAAGTATCTAATAGTGTGGTCATTGGCCAGTGCCACCCGCACCGGTATCGATACGCCGACCTGCAAGGTATCTCCCTCGATTCTGACTGTGTCCGGGATGCCCTCATCCTGGCCCCAACCGGGCGTACCGAGGCACACCACCAAGAATAATATCATCAGGGAAGTTCTCATGATTCTCTCCTATGAATGTGTTGGCACTTGCCCTGTGCCTGCCTGACGCTGACAGCCGTCCCGCGGCTGCTGCATTCCTCCAAATATCTATACTATATACAAGGTTTTACCGGAATTCAAGCCGAAAAACTTGCTCCCCGCTGGTTCTTATCAATGCCGTTGCAGCCGACATTGAAACTTCGGAAAGAACCTCGGTACTTGCTTCTGATATTGGACGTAGTCGTCGCCAAAACGTTTAGTGAGTTCCGGCTCTTCAATGCGCTTTACAAAGATAGTGAACAGCAGGACCAGAAGAGGTGTGGCTACCAGAAAGAGAGTTACCGACCCGAGCAAAAGGCCGATGCCGAAAAACGAAATGAACCCCCCACCCAGCATCGGATTGCGAGTGATACCGTATGGGCCGCTGGTAATCAGATTGCGCGGCGGGTTCAGGGGGAACGGTGTCCCTCGTTCGCGGAAGAAGAAGATTAGCGTCCAGTACATAAGTATGAAGCCTAGAACCAACAGGGGCCATCCGAGAATCTGCCGTAGCGTGGAGAAGCCGGTCACTCTGAGGCCGATCAAGACATCCACTCTGGTCGAGCCCCAAATAACTACGACACACATGGCAAGGAACGTGAGCATCCCTACCACAGACACCGGCCAGCGTTTGCCTGCCGGACCGGTTGCCCAGCGGTAGACGAAAGCGATCATCCGGTCACTCAGGCTCATCGTTAGAACTCGTATTCCAGCCCGATGACCGGGAGCATTGACCATTGGTAGAGAACGTCCTCCTTGCGTTCCACCTCGTTCCAATAGTACATCGAGACATTCTTGCGGTTGTAGGCATTCCAGATCGAGAGGAAGACAATCAAGCTGGATTTCTTGAAGTGGTAGCGTCGATCCATCCGCAGATTGAGCGAGTGGTAGGCCGGAATCCGATCCTCGTTGACGCGGGAAGCGTCGCGGACACTGACGTTCTGAAGCCTTGACCGGTCAAGATCAAGCGGCGTCTGCGGGCGACCGCCGGCGCATATCCAACGCAGGCTGAATTCCCATTTGTTGTTCGGCTTGTAGCCCCCTTCAACCGAGAAGTTCACCTTGTTGTCAAACAGCCGATCACGCCACATGCCGTCCAAACCGCGATAGCGCGTCCGCGAATAGGAGCCGGCCAGCAGACCGTAGACACCTGCTACCAGCTTTTTCTGAATGATCGCCTCAAGTCCGGCGGCCCAAGCTTTCCCTTCGGCTTTCAATGTCTCGAAGTTGCCGACCATACGGGCAAAGCCCAGTTCGTCAGCCAGGAACATCTGGGGCTGGGCGGGATCCATCGGGAAGTTGTCATATTCCTTGTAGTAGGTTTCGATGGTCAGTCTGGTGTCATCGCTAAGGAGATGGCTAACACCGAGGATGCCATGATAAGCGACGGGGTCGGCCAGGTCAACGAAGTGATCGCGCTGAGTCATCAGCGACAGCGGCAGGAACTGCCGATAGATACCGGCCGCACCGCTGAGAGAAGTTCGGGGATTGAATCTATAGTTGAACGAAAACCGGGGGGAAAGATGCGCATGCCCGTTGTATTCAAGCCAATCATAGCGCAGCCCAATAGTGGTGGTGATTTGGGGATGCCATTGCCAGATATGGCTGACAAACGCCCCCACCAGCGGTGCCGCAGTGTACTTGTCCAATATCAGCGCTGGAATTGTATCACCGAAGGAATTGACGTAGTCGTAAAGATGATAGTCATGGTCGGTCATCAGGTACTTGGCATCGAATCCGAACTCCAATTGATGTTTATCGCCGGCAAGGAAGTGGTTGACATTGCGAATATTGATACCGGCCTCGATCGAATTCTGGTTGAACAGACGGCGCCCGCTCTTGGTCTCCCGGACGTCTCCTTTGTACTTGACGGCATTGTAGCTCACCGAGGTGTTGGAGTAGCCATTACCACCCCACAGGTAGCGCCAGTTGGCTCCGAAGGCATATTCATAGCCTGAGAAGTCGCCAAAGAACTGGTTGCCGTCCTCCCAGGAAGTTGAGCTGTCAAAGGAAATACGGTCCACACCGGCTATCCCCAGGATCGAGAGCTTGCTCCGCGAGGACAGATCGTAGACAACCTTGCCCTGGTAATCGGAGTATTTGGGGGCGACACCGACGGCAATAGCATCGACCAGCAAATCCAAATAGCTGCGCCGACCGGAGAACATCCACGAACCGCGTCCACCTGCGAGCGGTCCTTCCAGAACAGCTCCAACGCCGGCCATATTGAAATCGATCTGGCCGTCGAACTCCTCGCGATTCCCTTCGCGGAAGGTAAGCTCCATCACCGAAGACAGGCGGTCGCCATACTTGGACGGGAAACCGCCGGCTGAGAACTCGACATTGTCAAGAAAGTCGACATTGATCAGGCTGATCGGTCCGCCCGAGGTCCCCTGCAACGGATAGAGGTTGGTCTTCGGGATTTCGATATTGTCGAGGAAGAAGGCGTTTTCGGACGGGCTGCCACCCCGGACAGCCAGACTGTTGAGTTGGTCATCGACCTTGGCAATGCTTGGCAGAGCGTGGATAATGCGACTGACATCACCGGCCGAACCGGGCGCGCGTCTGATCTCCTCACCCGAAAAGGTAGTGGAACTGGTAGGCTTGCTGTCCTCCTGAGTGAAATATCCCGCCGACACCACGATGTCAGACAACTCGACGGCGCTGACCGAAAGCTCGGATGTAATGTATGTAATTCTTCCCGGCCGGACGATGATATCAGTCTTGCTCAGCGGCTCGTAACCGACGGCCCGTATCGCGACCACATAGCTGCCGACCGGTATGTTC
>JAUXBJ010000331.1 GCA_030619425.1 bacterium | reverse complement strand
TGAACCAGTACTACTTCAGCCGAGGCGCCTACGGTGTGGCCGCCGCTTCCCACCTGTTTTTCTCCAAGGAACCCAGCGAACTCAATTTCAATGATTGCGCCATTCTTATCGGCACTCTGAAGGCGCCCAACATCAATTCGCCGTTCAATAATCCCGACAAGGCGTTGAAAGCGCGCAACCGTGTGCTCTACTCTTATTACTCGTGGGGCAGAATGTCGCGCGAGATGTATGATTCCCTGAAAGCCGAACCGCTGGAAATAAACCCGCCCAAAGAGGACATCGGCGCCGCGCCCTACTTCACCGAGACCGTCAGGCAGTACCTCCGCGATAATTTCGGTGAGGATGTCCTGTATGCCGGTGGACTGAAAGTATTCACATCTCTTGACGCCGGCCTGCAAGAAGCGGCTGAAGCGGCGGTGGCGAGGAAGGTCGACTCACTTAGGGCTCGGATCGAACGCCGATACAACCTTGACAATCCAACGTACACCATGTTCATGCCGGACACGGTTGACGAGAATGGTGATTCCATCCGCGTCTACCGTAAGGTCCAGGGTGCTTTGGTGGCTATCGACAATGCGTCCGGTGATGTGATAGCGATGGTAGGAGGACGTAGTTTTGAGGAAAGTGAGTGGAACCGCGCCTGGCAGGCCACGCTGCAACCGGGGTCGGCCTTCAAGCCGTTTGTTTACACCGCGTGCATCGACAATGGCTTCAGAACCACTGAGATCATCGATGACAACCCAATCGTTCTGGAAATCCCCGGAACCAAAGAGTGGCGTCCGCACAATTTCGACAACAAGTTCAAAGGGCCAATCACTCTTCGCACCGGGCTACGATTATCGCGCAACCTGGTCGCGATCAAATTGATTCTGAAGATCCATCCCGAACAGGCGATTTTCTACGCCCGTCGCATGGGCATCACTACCGACCTGGCACCGGTGCCGTCCCTGGCCATCGGGGTCAGTGAAGTAAAACTGGTGGACTTAGTCTCGGCTTTCAGCGTCTTCCCCAACCGCGGTATTCATATCCCCCCGCGCTTAGTGCACAAAATCATCGATCGCTACGGACGGGTACTTGAAGACAACTCCGCGGTGCAAAAAGAAGAAGTCCTGTCGGCCCAGACGGCTTACATCATGGTCGACCTCATGCGCTCGGTGGTCGACGCCGGCACTGGTCGCCGCACCCGCTGGATGGGTTTCTCTCGTCCGGCCGGCGGCAAGACCGGCACCACCGACAACTTCTGTGATAATTGGTTTGTCGGATACACGCCGCAGATCACGGCCGGCTGTTGGGTCGGGTTCGACAAAAAGATTTCGCTGGGGCGCGGTCAGGATGGCGCCAAAAACGGCGTGCCGATCTGGACGGAGTTTATGATAGCGGCGCATGACTCCCTGCCGGTGGAAACATTCGAGGAACCGGATGGCATCGTTCATTATGAAATCTGCCTCGAGTCGGGCGACCTGGCCACCGACCGCTGCATCAACGTCCGCAACGAGATATTCACCGAAGACAACTACCCCACCAGCGAATGTCGTCTCCACCCCTCGCGCGGCATGGATATCTCACCATCGTCTGACGATCCAATGCCCGAGGATACCTCGTCGGAACGCACACATTTCTAACAGGTTATCAAAAACGCCGCAACCGTCATATCCGGGTGGTGTCGGGTGATCCAGGCTCTGCCGACAAGGTATCCAGCCTCTGCTCACAGGGCACGCTGCCCTTCGACTCCGTTCAGGGTGACACGGTCAAGCCGCCCACCGGCAAGCCGGTTTTTCGGCCCTTCGACTCCGCTCAGGGTGAGGTCGTGCGATTCCATGAGATTGTCGCCGATTCGTCAAACGCCAATAAGGGCTATCGATGTCAAGACTAACCGCAAGGGAGAACACATATTGGGGGTTTGGCGGGAACACCTGCATGGTTTGCTGTTATAATATGACGATGAAGTGTATTTTCTTGATATTATTGGTGCTGCTGGTCGCATCTTCGGCGTCGGCCCAGCCGAAGTTGGAGATCCCGTCGAACAAGTTTGACCTCGGACTGATCCCGGATCAGTCAACCGTGAAGCATAGTTGGATACAGGGGCAGGTCTGGTAGATACCGTCTTCTAAGTCAAGGTCGAAACCCCTGACCCGAAGGGTCGTCCTGAGCGCAGTCGAAGGACGGGTTTCGACAATTGGCAGGGTGGCATGGTCAAACTTGTTTGGCCATGAACAGAAGATCAACCCGCCCCAAACAAGTTTGAGACGGTCACCCATGCTGACTGGCGTCACACAGGAGCAAATTAGGACGTGTGCCGGCGACAGAACGCCATTTGTAACCGACAGCGACGTCTCCGAGCGGCCCACCCTGTTCGATTCCTGTGCAATTGCTCATCATTTGAACAGCCACCGGAAATATTTGACCGGTGGCACACCTGCCGCCGCCTTGCTATGATTCGTCATCGCAAGCCTTTATAAGAGACTATAATCTCCTGCCTGAAAAGCACCGGGATTGCCTATAGGCACCTATGTAGATATTTCGGTACGATTGGCGGAAAGGAGCATTCTCGTTATGATAAAACACTCACTGATCTTGATCGGAGCCCTGCTACTAATGCTGGTGACAGGTTGTAGTCATCAGGAGTCTCCCCTGAGTTCGGACGGTGCCGGGCTGGGATTGGATGGCGGCAACAGCAACCAGACGCTGTCGTTGGGAGCCGAGGTCTCATCGGCACAACTCAATCTGTTCATTGGATTCGCAAACAACGAGCCGGTGGAATTGCATCGGATTATCTCGGACTGGGATCCCGCTACCGTCACCTGGGCTGGTTTTGTGGGAGCCTTCAATCCGAATATCGAAAGTTCGTTCGTAGCCGACGCCAATGGCTGGCACACGGTAGACGTCACGGCTTTGGTTCAAAGCTGGGCAGTAGAAGAGACGGACAACTTCGGCCTTCTTCTGGAACAGTCATCAGCCACCTTCTTTCCGCTGATAGTGTCCAGCACGGAAGGCGCAACCGCCTCTCCGTTTCTGGAAATCTGTTATGATACTCCGGACGGCTCTGCTTGCGACACGGTTCCGGCGCGGGCTGATGTGTTTATCGACGAGGCTCAGCCCGATGCTTCAACCGAAGGCAGTCCGACGCTATTGGTTGGACAGACGATGACTCCGGGAACGAAAAAGCAGGCGCTGATTCGGTTTGAGTTGCCCGACGTATTGTTCGCAGCGACCCCCTCCACAATCGGAAGTCGTGTATGGGAGGATGTCAATCAGGATGGAATCTACGACCCTGGCGAACCGGGGCTGCCCGGAGTGACGGTCAACCTGTACGACTGTCAGGAGACCATGTTGGCCGCCACTGTTTCTGATTTGACGGGGTCTTATCGGTTTGACAGCCTAAGCAGCGGCAGTTACCTCGTGGAGTTTATAGCGCCGGAGGGGTATCTGTTCAGCCCGATGGATCAAGAGGTCGGAGATACCCTTGATAGTGACGCCGATCCAACGACGGGTCGAACTCATTGCTTCGTCGTCGACGAAGGAGTGGCGGCGCTGAATTGGGATGCCGGACTTTTCGCGGAAGTGATCATCACCGACTCCGGCTGTACGCGTTCGAAGGGATACTGGA
>JAUXBJ010000045.1 GCA_030619425.1 bacterium | reverse complement strand
TCGGAAATCGGCTGGCAGCGGGCGCCAATGACCTATGAATACTACGTTAACAACCACAACGGCACGGGCACCTATCCGCAAAACTCGCAGAAGCTGGTTGAGGATCTTATAGATATGGTTGATCCGCTGGTGGATTTCAGCGACTACGACAACGATGGTGACGGTGAAGTCGACGGGTTGATGATTATTCATGCCGGGCGCGGCGCCGAGTACGGCGGCGGCAGCGATGTCATCTGGTCGCACAAATGGAGTATCAGTCCCCGCTATCGTGACGGCGTGTATCTCTCATCGTACACCATACAGCCGGAGTTCCTGAATTCACCGGGCGATCAGACGATCGGAGTTATCGCGCATGAACTCGGACATGTCTTCGGGCTCCCGGATTTGTACGACACCGATTATTCGTCCAACGGTGTCGGCAAATGGGGTTTGATGTCTTTCGGCAGTTGGCTTGGTCCGCAGAATCGCGGCGGATCGCCGGCCCATCTGTGCGCCTGGTGCAAGATGGAACTCGGTTGGCTGACACCTGTCGAGGTCACTGAAGATGCCGTTTCGCAGACGATTGAGAACGTTGAGCAGAACAACACGGCGTTCAAGATGTGGACCTCCGGCAGTCCCGGCAATGAATACTTCCTGGTCGTGAACAGACAACGGATCGGGTTTGATTCATACGTGCCGAATGCAGGTTTGTTGATCTGGCACATCGATGAAAACAAGAACAGCAATTCCGGTGAGTGGTATCCCGGTCTGGCGACGTCGTCTCACTACCTGGTGGCTTTGGAGCAAGCCGACGGCTTGTACGAATTGGAACGCAAGAACGATCATGGCGACGCCGGCGATCCATTCCCCGGGACCTTTAGTAAGACCTCGTTTAACAGCACAACCATCCCGAGCACGGACGCCTACTCCGGGACGGAGTCACCGATCAGTGTGGAGAACATCAGTGTCATCAATGGTGTCGCGTATGCTGATCTCATGGCAGGGTACTCGAATGACGATTCCCCTGATGACGACGATAATGAGCCACTGCCAGTGCGGGCAACCCTGGCCCAGAACTATCCCAACCCGTTCAATCCAACTACGACCATAAGTTTCTCGACTGCTGTCGCGGCCCACGCAGTAGTAGAAATCTACAACAGCCTTGGGCAAAGAGTTGCTAAGGTTCTTGATTGCAACGTGTCGGCCGGTGAGACGTCGGTAGAATTTGACGGTACGACCGACAGCGGTCGACAATTAGCCTCAGGCGTCTATTACTATCGAATCGCTGTTGGTGATTTCGAGGAATCGAGGAAAATGGTTTTGGTGCGCTGAAGCTCGAACAAAACTATACACAGACTTCTCCTCCGCGCATAGCCCAAAAGAAAAACCTCGGTCATTTGACCGAGGTTTTTCGCAGACTAATCAGACAAGCCAAGTTCCGGACGCTTTATTTCAAAGCGATGTCGATCTTCGCGCTGAGCTTTTTTGTACTGAGTGTGGCAGGTCTTACATCGCTTCGGGTCCTCAGTGTACCCGCGTTCGGCGAAGTATTCCTGCGCAGCAGCAGTAAAAGCGAACTCCTCGTGGCACTCGCAACAGATCAGGATTTTGTCATCAAATCCAGTCACAATCATTCCCCCTCTCTTGTCGCGCCGACCAACTTCCATGTTGCTCGTACCACACGACAGTCGAAGTATGTCATTAGATATCGTACATCTCAACAACGGTCAAGTAAAAAAGACAGAAGTTTCTCGGATGAAATTGACTATTGCTGATGCTGATCAGTACGGATTGCAGGGCGGTGGGCTGCCGCCTTCAAACATGTATTCGACCAATGCGACCAAATCGGAGATGTCGATCCCAATGTCACAGAGGAAATCACCGGCCGCCAACACAGGGACCGGCGGGGGACCACCGATGAAAGCGTAGTCTACAAAGTACACAAGAACAGAGATGTCGATGCCGCCACTGAAGTCGAGATCACCGGTTTGCAGGACAATCGTTGTAACGATCGATTGCGTATCCACAACGGAAGGATCACCCCATGATTCAACGGAGAAAAACAACGTGGCGGTGTCCCCCAGCGGCGTGCCCTGCGGTGGGTGCACGTCGATAATGAAAACGGTATCGAATCCCGGCGCCATAGCTTTGTCAATCGTGTCAAGAGGGAGCCAGCCTTGTTCATCCCAGACAATAACACTAACCACATCGCTCAGCGGCGCCAGGTTCTGCACCCGGTAGCTGTGCCCTCGAACGCCACCCGAATAGATGACACTGTCGGTGGAAAGTAGTTGCGAGGACAATTCGTACGGCGGCTGGACCTCGGCCTGGTAGGTGTAGGCTACACTGCTTGAATACTCCAGAATGTTGGCGCCGGCTACAGCTACACGATAGTAACTCTCGAACTGCGGAATCTCGATGCTACCCTGAAAACTGCCTGGACTTAGAACGATCTGCTCAAACTCATGCTCATTCTCAGCCGTCGACTTGATTGCCCAAGCCGACCACTCACGTGAGTCGGAACCGTTGAAGTTGATAACCAGGGTACCGGTATCAGCCCCCGGAAAGAACTGAACGTAGCTGCATCCGTAGCCGGCCGGATTACTGGGAGAATTTTGAAACGGCACCGGATAACTTGAATGACTTCTGCCAACTGCCACCAGGGGATAGTTCGCGCCCTCCTCATGGTGCGATCCATCATCGCGGACGGAGGTGCAGAAATTCCATACCGTAAATTCGGCAAAGGCCGAGTCCGTTGTCCAACCGTAGCGACCGTACAAGCTATCCGTAAGCGCCTCAAAGGCTGTCGGTACGTATCTCGCCCCCTCCCAGGCGGCACGCATCAGCGAGGTGTCGAATTTCTGGGCCAAGTACAACTCCCAAATGAAGCAGGAATAGTAATGGTAGGAGTGTTCCATCAGCGATTTCTGGGGGAAGGGAAAGAACCCGTCGAGGTAGTTGTGACAATCATTGGAGGTATCGAATACCATCTCTTCCATAAAGACGGCGTCGAGTTCCATATACCATGTCTCATCGCCCGCGTTGTAGGCATACTGGACCGTATGGTGGTACTCGTGGGCGACGGTCGCTTTGGCCGCGCCCCATTGCGAGCCTTCGGGGTCCTGGTTTGGTTCGAAACCGAGAAAATCGTTATTCAGGACAATATAGCCGTAGTAATCGTTCCACGGCGCCGGCCCCGGCCCTTCCGGCATTGCGTAACCATAGGCCGACATTTCCTGGAAATATACATCGAACTTCTCATCACCGCCCAGAACTCCATCAGAGACCGGCAGCAGATAACCCAGTTCGAGGTGCCGTGCGTGAGTCGTGTCGCAGTAAGCAGCGCACTTTTCAATAAAATCAGGCAGTCCGTTGGAGTCGGCATCGTCCGGCGGCACACCATTGGAGTCCGGTGAAATGTTGTAGTGCAGCTTGATGAAACCACCCGGCGTATCGTAGGTATAGTCGGTATCGAATCGTCCCAGCGCTGCCTGAAAGGCCTGCTGAGTTGCGGCCGACAGGAGTTGCCACTCGGCCATAATGTCTCTCAACACGGGAGTAACGCACCGAGTGGCGCCACCGACCGGCGCCAGGCTGAGCGAGCGATAAGAATCGGGCAACTCGGCTGGTGACTTTATCGCCTGGATAACAAGAAGAACGCGGTCGTCCGGGGTAAGATTACCGCTCCGGTAGTCTTCCTCGATTGCGGCGATTGGATCAAAGCGCAGCACCGCGTGGTGCTCATTCGCGGTAGCAGTCGACATCATCAGGATGCCGGAGAACAGTATAATCCACGCCCAGGGTCTCATTGCGTTGTATTTAACAGCTTCCATGTTCTTTTGTTCCTATCGGCCCAGTGCTGTGCATCTGAATCTCCCCGCGCACAGCTATCAATTTAGTTGCGTCTTGAATGCAGACATCAACCTCGAAGTACACACCGATTTCGAGACTCTCCAATGTCAACTGGTCGACACGTCAGCCTCATAACAGCGATGCCGAGCGGAGTCTTGACCTTCGGTCCTCACGGCACCTCCAATCTCAATGTATTGAAATTCAACGACTTGTCAAGGCTAAAGCGTCGCGGGCGGCGCTGAAGTACTGTCCTGATGAGACCGAGAGTTGCCAGCCATTGTGTTCCGAGTAGGCGATGTCACAGCGAAAAAGAGAGCTGCGGGAGGATCGTTCAAAAGACACTCTCAAACCGACGCCGACACTGGCGTAGAAATCCCGCATGGTGAGACTCTCCCCCGATTCATAGGTGCGCCCCAGATCAACGAAGGCGACGCCGCCGAAGAGCACACTGAGTAGTTCGATATTCGGGAAGAATCGACCCTCTGCATTGACAACAGCCCGGCGATCACCGGTACGAAAATAGCGGCTGAAACCTCTCAGACCACCGTCACCGCCCAGCATAAGATCATCGGTGCGAGCGGCCCGCCAGTCGGCAAGGTAGTCTATTCTCAGGGCCAATGTCAGGAATTCCAGGGTCGGGTTATAGTAGTGAGCGGTCAAGCGGAACAGTCGACGCTGAGTTTCACCTCGGTGAAACCAGATTCGTCCCGAGCCAGTCAATGTCATAAGGCCTCTCTTGAGAGATGAACTCTGGGCCAGAAAGAGGCCAAGGGCGTCATGGACCACGGAGTCCCGATTCATGGCGTGGGCCAGATTGACGGATGCTGCCGATCCAAGAGTGAAGTCCTCGGTGTAACCGAATCCATCAATACGCCGAAGTTCTATGAAGTCCAGGCTGGCAACGCCGACGGACAAACGCACCTCGTGATAGAGTGAATCAACGGGGAAACTACGGTTAGCCAGTTCGATGTGGTCCGGATCATCGGAAAGATAAGTCGTGTCATCAGTCGTCTCGCGACGGTACCCGTATTGGAGTTTGATCAGCGTTTTCTGTCGATAGGCGCCCTGGCGAAAAGCGCCACCCAGGCTGATTTGTTTGCCTGTGTAATCGGATTGAGCCACCAGAAATCCGTCCTGATAAACATCGCGTCGGCCGCCGATGTCTCTGAACGATACCTCAAAACCAACCTTCTGCGAAAGATCATAGAAGGGACGAGAGACGGCAACCATCGTGAAACGGAGGCGCGGGTCGTCCGAATAATCAGCTTTGAATCTGACCGGCCAGCCGAACAGTCGGTTGTCAGCGAAAGTGACGCGGGCATGGTCGGCTTCGGATGCTTCGACGTAGTAAGTGGCGCTGAGCATTTGGTTCAAGCCCAGGAAATTCCGTTCGGTGGCTCCTACCCAGTAGTTGATTTCGTTGGACTCGCGCCGGAAGCTGGCGCCCCCGGATAGACTCCACTGGTCGATAGTGACCACCTTGACCAGCAAATGACCGTTCGGCAGGGTGTCGGTTTGGATCCAGGCATCGTAAATCGGCAGACGTTGCCTGAGGTTGCGCGCTGTCTCATCGGCCAGCTCCTGTGAAAACGGGGCACCGACTTTTAGAAGCACCTCGCGGGCTACGATCTGCCGACGCGTTTTGCGGTGAAATCGGTTGGCCAGTCGGAAGATGAAGTTGTCATACCGGGGATCGGTGGTGTCATAGATGTTGCGATTATCTATCAGGATACTGTCTACGACCGGCCCGACACTGCCTGACGGCGCCACAGGTTCAGCCATTTGAGCAATGGCAGGTCGTACCGATACCACGGCCGCCGCGGCTGACAAGCCGACCAACAGGGCTGACAATAGGGATGTCGATCGAATCCGTTGCAACATCCCGTCAATAAACAGTGTTGCCGTCGGCAATCAACAAGAGAGTCGACTTGGGTGAAAACAGGCTGGTCCCGCACGTTCAGAGAAAACCGGCCTCGTCCGATAATCTAATGAATAGAACTTTTTGATAATCTGACAGGTACCGGTGAAGAAGAAAATCGGCGATCTCCTCGTTGAGAGAGGTTTCATTACCCAGCAACAACTGGAAGAAGGTCTCAGAGAGCAGGCCATCTCCGGACGTCGTTTGGGAGAGGTGCTGGTAGAAAAAGAGTACATCTCCGAAGACCAACTGTTGGAGACGATCTCGGATCGACTTGGTGTACCTCGCATTTCGCTTGACCAGATGGTGCTTGATCCCCAGGTCGTGCAAAAGGTCTCGGTGGAACTGGCGCGACGTTACACTCTGATTCCGATATTCGAGATCGGCAACACTCTCACTCTCGCCATGGCCGATCCACTCAACATCATCGCCATCGATGAAATCAAGTACCTCACCGGCGCCAACATTAAGCGAGCCGTAGCGCTGTCGTCGGAGATACGAACGGCTATCGACGAACACTATTCGGTGGCCGATTCGATGATGCATATCATCGGCGCTCCCACTGAGACCGAGGCCGGCGCCATCGAAGCGACCGATATCAAGTCCGACGAATCGGAAACGCCGGTGGTGAAGTTGGTCAATCTGATTTTGACCAAAGCGGTCAAGGATCGGGCCACTGATATTCATATAGAGCCGGAAGAATCCCGGCTGCGTGTGCGCTACCGTATCGACGGAGTGATGCGCGAGGAGGCCACGCCGCCCAAGTCGATGCAATCGGAGTTGATCTCGCGTATAAAAATAGCTTCCAACCTCGATGTTTCCGAGAAGAGACTACCGCAGGACGGTCGCTTTATGACCAGCGTCGACGGAAACACCATTGACTTGCGTGTCTCCACGTTGCCGACGATCCACGGCGAGAAGATCGTTATCAGGCTGCTCGATCGACGCAATCTGCTCCACAGTTTTGAACAACTCGGTTTCACGCCCGATGTTGAGCGACAATGGAAAGATGTGGTGGCTCAACCGGAGGGTCTGGTCCTGATTACCGGCCCGACCTCCAGCGGGAAGACCTCGACACTCTACGCCACTCTCCAGGAAGTGAACACAGTCGAGAAGAACATCATCACAGTCGAAGACCCGGTGGAGTATTCGCTGCCGATGATCATTCAAATCCAAATCAATGAAAAAGCCGGTCTTACTTTTCCGTCCACGCTTCGCGCCATGTTGCGGCAGAACCCGGATATCATAATGATCGGCGAAGTACGCGACGGTGAAACGGCGCGCATGGCGGTTCGCTCCGCCCTGACGGGGCATCTTGTCTTTTCGACTATCCATACCAACGATGCGCCTTCGGCGATCTCCCGCCTCGCCGACATGGGTATAGAAAAATACCTGTTGGCGTCAGCGCTCAAGGGTGTGTTGGCTCAGCGTCTGGTGCGGCTTAACTGCCCTGAGTGCACAGTGGATTATCATCCCTCGGATACCGCACTGGCTCGCGCCGGTCTGACGGAACTGGCTGAGGCTATCGCTTTCAAGCGCGGTGAGGGCTGTCCCCAGTGCAAGAACACCGGCCAGAAAGGTCTTACCGGAATCTATGAGTATGTCGAAATCACGCCGCGTATCTCCGAGATGATCATGAACGACGCTTCTCTTAATCAGATCAAAGATGAAGCACGCCGAAACGGTTATGCACCCCTTTTTGAAACGGGCCTGGAAAAGGTCACGGCCGGCAAGATCTGTCTGGAAGAATTGATCAAACAAACATCCAACATCGAAGACTGGCACGAGGTGACTGAACCAGGCCGGGTGACAACAGTTCATGCCGATACAGTATAAGTTTCAGGCCATCTCCAATGACGGCCGCACCGAAGACGGCGTCCTCACCGCCGAAAGCACGCAGCAGGTCCTGGACCATCTGGCCGAACAGCATTTGATTCCGATTTCAGTTAAGGCGGTCAAAGCTACCGCACCGTTTTCATTCTGGGGTTTCTTCGGCGGCGTTCAGTATGAAGACCTCATAATGTTCACCAACAACCTCTGCACGTTATACAAAGCCGGCATCCCACTACTAAGAGCGTTGTCCATCATCAAGGTCGGGAGCCCCGGAAGTCGGTTCAACTATGCCATCTCACAAATCCGTCTCAGCCTGCAATCGGGCCGGCAGCTATCCGTCGCCATGTCCGAGTTCGATGACCTCTTCCCCCGGTTCTACATCGCCAGTGTTGCCGCCGGCGAGGAATCCGGTAAGCTTGACGAAATCCTCGAAGAGTTAGCCGACATGCTTGAGCGTGAATTGGAATTGACACGCCAGATTAAATCCGGAATCCGCTACCCGACGATGGTAGTGCTGGCGCTGATCGTGGCTTTCATCATCATGATGACTTTCGTGGTACCGAAGTTCGTCGAATTCTTCGCCGCTTTCAACGCCGAACTGCCGTTAGCCACACGGATGCTGATCGGCACGAGTAATTTTCTCGCGGAGTACTGGCCGGTCCTGGTGGGCTTGGTTATCGTTGGAGTTTTCACCTTCCGTAAACTATCCAAGCATGAGAAATCCCGCCTTGCCATCGACGGTGCTCTTCTG
>JAUXBJ010000298.1 GCA_030619425.1 bacterium | reverse complement strand
TGAAGGCAGCCACGATTCCGGTAGCGACGTCGTCACAGCGCGGGATGCCGCCGAAGATATTTATCAGAATGGCCCGTACATTGGTATCCGACAAAATGATCCGCATCGCGGCGACCACTTTCTCGGGATTGGAGGAACCGCCGATATCGAGAAAATTGGCCGGCTCACCGCCGTAACGCTTGACCAGGTCCATTGTCGCCATAGCCAGCCCGGCGCCGTTAACCATGCAACCGATGTTGCCGTCGAGCTTCACGTAGGAGAGGTCGGCCTTGCGCGCCTGAACTTCTTCCGTTATCTCGGCGTCGAGGTCACGCATGGCCGCGATGTTCTTTTGACGGTAGAGGCCGTTGTCGTCGATGTTGACCTTGGCATCCAACGCGATCACTTTGGCGTCTGTATTGCAAATGAGGGGATTTATCTCAACAAGCGAGGCGTCAACTTTCCAGAAGGCATCATAGAGCTGCATGAGGATGTTAGTCGTTGCCCGCACCTGATTGATATCGCGAAACAGCTTGAAAGCGAGATTGCGGGCCTGGTATGATTTCAAACCGACAACGGGATCGACCGCCAGTTTGAAAATCTTCTCCGGAGTCTTCTGAGCTACCTCCTCGATGTCTATACCACCGGCCGGCGACACCATGATGACCGGGCGTTTGGTCACACGGTCGAGAATGATGCCGACGTAGGACTCGCTAATGATGTCCTCCGCCTCGGTGATGAGAGCCTTCTGAACAGTGAGGCCTTTGATGTCCATGCCGATGATGCTCTGGGCCAGAATCTTGGCGGCTTCGGCGTTTTCGGCGTATTTGATACCGCCCGCCTTGCCGCGCCCACCCACGTGCACCTGCGCCTTGACCATCACCGGCCGGTTAATCTTCTCTGCGATTTCGAATGCCTCGATCGGATTGGCAGCCACCTTGCCGGCTGGTACCGGAATACCGGCCTCGGCGAAAATCTCTTTCGCTTGATACTCATGAATCTTCATAGGTCGCGTTCCTTGAAACTGCTTTTATCGGACAATGGATCTTTATCTTCGAAGTAAGTTCGTGCGAGAATTTCCAACTGCCCCGAGTCGTTGGCGGAAGGATCGTCCAGCACTTTTTCTAACAGATGGTTCAGGACCATTCCCACGGTTGGTCCGGGTTCGAGTTTGAACAGGCGCATGATGTCGGTGCCATCGAGCGCCAAATCGCCGACACCCAGGGCCGGTTTGCGCGAAAGCTCCTCACGGATCTCGGCCTCGAACTGGTCGACATCCTCGGTAGTGCCGCCCATGCCCTGCGCTACGACATCAGCCCGTCGCAAGTCGAGCAGGTCGAAAATCAAATCAGTGCCGATCCGCCGCAACAGCCGACGCAGCCCTTTGGGTGTAACATCGGTGGTGAACATGTGACGAGCTATCAGCGTGGTGACCTGCCGGATGAAGTCGTTGGAGTACCGCAGACGCTGCAGCACTTCGCCGGTAGTTCTGGCGCCCAAGCTCTCGTGCCCGTAGAAAGTAGCGCCATCGTCCACCAACCGTCGTGTCTGAGGTTTGCAGACGTCGTGAAACAGGGCAGCCATCCTAAGAACCAGGCGTGGCGCGCAAGTGTCGATCGTGTACATCGAGTGTTCAAAGACGTCGTACTTGTGGTAGCCGCCCGGTTGTTCGATTCCGACACAGGCCTGCAACTCCGGCAGAATGATTTTCAACAACCCCAGGCTCTCCATCAGACGGAAGCCGTTGGAGGGATGTTCGGCCAGTGTCAGGAGCTTGTTGAGTTCCTCGGCGACTCGTTCGGAGGAAACGGTATCTATCAGTGCGGCGTTTTTACGGATAGCTCGAAAAGTCTCCGGTTCAATCATAAACTCAAACCGCGCTGCAAACTGGACGGCGCGCAACATGCGCAGCGGATCATCCTTGAACGAACTCGGATAGACCATGCGCAATTGCCGCTTCTCCAGATCGAGACGTCCACCCAGAGGGTCGATCAGTTCGTCGTTGTCCAGCGCCACGGCCATGGCGTTGACCGTGAAGTCGCGCCGATGAAGGTCATCCTCGACCGACAGCGACGGATCGAACGACACTTCAAACTCCTTGTGTCCCCAGCCGGTGGAGTGCTCGCTTCGCGGCAGAGTAACGTCAAACGTTCGTCCCTGACCCTCGCGGAACTGAGTATACTTGATAACGCCGAAACTTTTTCCGACCAGATCGACCCGACCGTGGCGACTGAGTAGCCGACTGAGTTCGTCATATTCAATGCCGGTGACGAGATAGTCGCAGTCCTTGGTGGCCGCAGTACCGAGCAGGATGCGATCGCGTACGGCGCCGCCCACTTCGTAGATGCGTCCTTTCTCAAGTATCGCCTGGATGGTCTCGTCCGACAGTTGGTTCATGGCTCAATCCGGCACTATTCTGGTTCCGGCTTCACCATGGACGGCTTTGCCGGCGTTGTTAAGCGAAGTTATGATCACCATCTCGCCGCCGTCTTCGAGAAACTTGATGGCGGCATCTATTTTCGGTCCCATCGAGCCGGGCGGAAAATGACCATCGGCATGATACTTCTTGATCTCTGAGAGGGTCACACGCCCCAGATCTTTCTGATCAGGCTGGCAGTAGTTAATCGCCACCCGGTCGACGTCGGTGAGGATCAACAAAATCCCGGCTCCGATCTCGGCGCCAATCACGGCTGAAGCGAGGTCCTTGTCAATGACGGCGTCAATGCCCTCGTAATCGCCGTTTTTGTCAATGTAGACCGGTATTCCCCCGCCACCGCCGGCGATCACGATGGTGCCGGCTGACACCAGGGTCTTGATGGTATCGGCCTCGATAGTGTGGTACGGCATGGGTGACGGCACAACCCGTCGCCAGCCGCGGTCACCGTCCTCTTTCATCCGCCAACCCCGAGCAGTGGTGAACTTCTGAGCCTCGTCTTCGGTGTAAAACTGTCCAATGTACTTAGTAGGGTTGTCGATGGCGGGGTCATTCGGATCGACCAGCATTTGCGTGATAATAGTCACCACCGGTCGGTGGATTCCTTCAGCCCGCAGTCGGTTCCGCAGCGACTGCTCCATCATGTAGCCCATGCCGCCTTCGGTGTCGGCCACGCAGACGCCAAGCGGCAGGATGGGAGCCTTGTCACGCGCCAGTTCGACACGGAGGATGGCATTGCCCACCTGGGGACCGTTGCCATGACTCATCACCAGATTGTATCCCTCGCGGGCCAGTTGCACGACGCCGTCCAGCGAGGTACGCGTATTGGCAAACTGGTTGGCGATTGTATCCTCGATATCGGGCTGCGTAATAGCGTTACCGCCGAGGGCAATCACTGCTGTCTTGTGACCGGTCATTCTCCGTTTCTTCCGGTGCGGTTGGACCGTATGAAGCAGAGCGGGCCGACTTTCGCCGACCCGCTCGCTGGTTTACTTCGATTTCTTAGAGCTCTTCTTAGAGCCTTTCTTTTTCGCTTGCCCCTCGACAAAGGTCTCCAGGACATCGTTAAGGTCGGGCGATCCGATCTCCTGCAGACTGTAGGAGACGCGCACCGTCGGCTTCTTGATCTTGATCAGGCGCGTGAGGTCGATCGGAGTGGCAACCACTACGGCGTCGCACTTAGTGCGGTTAATAGTGGTCTCAAGGTCCTTCACCTGTTGATCGCCGTACCCCATGGCCGGCAGCAAAGTGCCGATATCAGGATACTTCTCAAACGTCTTCGTGATTGACTTCACGGTAAACGGTCTCGGGTCGACCAGTTCGGCCGCGCCGTATTTCTCGGCGGCCACCACACCGGCCCCGTAGGCCATCTCGCCGTGCGTGAGGGTGGGACCGTCCTCGACCACGAGAACCTTCTTGCCACGAATCAACTCCGGCTTGTCCCCTCCCAACGGCGAGGCGGCGTCAACCACCACCGCGCTCGGATTGTAAGCTGCGATATTGCGACGC
>JAUXBJ010000039.1 GCA_030619425.1 bacterium | reverse complement strand
CAGGCTCGACGATCAACGATATGTTGTCAACCTCGAACTCCCAACCAAAACTCTCGAATGCAAGTTCGTCAAGAACCTCCGGCAGGGTCTGTCGATCCACATCGCCATAGGCCAGACTGATGTGCGGCGCCCAATTGTCGTTATTGTAATACTCACTCACTCCCCTGCCGAGGCCATTTGCAGCCCGCCAAATCTCGTTGTGCAGTTGCGCCATCCGGCTGTTTCTGGCCACCAGCAAATAGACAACCGGGGTTTCACCAGAGAAGATTCCAAGACCAGCTGTCTTGACAGCAAACGGTTTTGTATGTGCGGCTACGCGCTGCATAGCAGCTTCCAATCGATCGAAATCGTACTCCTCGGCGATCTGCCATGAAAAGTGTGGGTATGGTGTCACACGAATACCGGTCAGTCCACAGCGCCGTTCGAGCCGGTCCCAGATTGCCTCAACCCATTCGTAGAATGGTGACGGCAACAAGCTAACCAGACCGTGCATTCTATACTCTCTCCGGCTTGGTGGCTACAATACAGAAGTACTTCTGGACCATTCTGAGCATGTGCTCTTCGGATCCCTCTTCCGCTTCAGTCAGTGGATACAAGTGGCGAGGGTCCTCAAAGACTCCATCGATATGAAAACCCAGATCACAAAGACCGTTGAAAATGTCACTGAACATGTGGACAAACTCTCGGGCGTCGGCTCCGACCAGGGGACCGGCCTTGAAGGGACCAGGGATTTCATACTTGCCGTCACGCCAACATGATTCATCTACTGTCTGGGTCGCCGGATGACAGTGTCCAACGCGATAGACGCCACCCGGATGCAGAACCCGATGAACTTCTCGATAGACCTCTCGAACATCAGGCACAAACACAAGCGAGATCGCGTGGTAAACCAGATCGAATGATTCATCCTCAAAGCCCGACAGGTCTCGCATGTCGCCCTGAACTATGTCAATATCATAGCCGTGATGCTCCGCTGCGGCGCGATCGGCTTCAAGCTGCGATTCGGTAAGATCGAACGCCGTTACGCGTGCTCCCAACAAGCCGTACACGGCAGACTGCTGTCCCCCGCCTGAGGCCAGCAGAAGAACGTCCTTGTCCCTTGCGTTTTGAAGCACCGAGCGCGGATAGATATACATGTAAGGGCGCGGGAGGACATTGATTCGGCCGGTGACGTAATCGTCCAGGAGCGATTTCTTCAACTCCAACCAGGGTCGCGTGTATTCGCTTCCGTTGCGCGACCACTCGGTCCAAAGACGCTGGTTATATTTGGCGAAATCGTGTGGTATCACCGTGAGCGCTCCCGGTCAGTCATTTGGTAAGTCGTAGTAGAAGCGGCGTTGGCGCACGGCATTGTGATTTCAAGACATGCCATAAACATTCCTCCAGAGCATGGACCGAGTCCAATATACGGTGGTCGGTTGAGAAGGAAAGTTAAATGATGAGACCGCAGCGTCTGCAGCTACGACCGCAAGCCCTACAAGAACTTTCTAATCCGGTGCACTAACAGGTACTCTTTGGCCAATGCGCCCAACCGCCGCGCCTCGTTCTCTGAGAGATGCACACGGCGTAGTTCCTCGTCGGACCGCTCGTCGCCTGCGCCGTACGTAGCCTCGATAATCGCCAGGTCGGCCCCACTCACCAGGCTGTCCAGATCGGCCTCACTTCCGGAATCGCCGGTTATTGCCACCGTCTCACCACCATACGAAATCCGGTAACCGTTGGCCGGAACAGGGGCCATTACTCTCGACCCGACCATGCTGCCGCAATGGACTACGCTGCGCGCTTCAACTCTGAAACAACCGACATCCAAGCTGTCGCGATCATCGAGACCGAGAACAGATATCTCGAACGGTAACGTGTAGGGATAAGACCTGCCAAAGTTCTCTACAATCCCAAGTAGCTCGACGCAGGCCGACGGCGCAACAAGAGGAAGTGGTTTCCGCCGGTCAATCATGCGCATGAATCCAAGCAGCGAATGCAGCCCACCAATGTGATCAAAATGACCGTGAGTAAGAACCAATCCAGCCACCTTCTCCACGTCCAGCTTGTGAGCCAGGAGATCACGCAGGGTACCGTCACCGGCGTCCACAAGCAGTGCCCCGTCCCTGCCTTCGATCCATACCTGCTGCGCCACCCCGGCGGCCGAGAAAAGTACTCGTACAGAGAGGCTTCGGCCTCGCCACAGTTGCTGTTCATTATGCTCGAGCATGTGAGTTTATCAACCCCGCGCCGTCTATCACCAGAGACCGTTTGCCAACTATACTCATTTCTGTTCTATTCTGAGGCACTTTATCATCCAGTGCCGTCTCCGGCACCCTTCCCATGTAAGGGTAGAACCGGATGCCTGCCCCACCAACAAAAACAGTCGGGCAGGTTTGTGTCCACGATGTCACCCCGTGCGCACGGAGGTCCATCCTCATGGGAACGGAGCGGATAGATTCCCGTCTGGGGATATTCCAAAAACCCATGATATTGTGTGCGGCAGACCTTCCGGTCTGCCCGTTTGAAGAACGCATCCAAGGTAATCAAGGGGCAGACGAGGAGAGGCTGTCCCATAAGTTCATTTCGCCGGGTCCTGACCACGCTGAAGGCGTGGTTGTGACCCGGCGATCTTTTCTAAACGGTTGTGGACAGCACACATAAGAAACCGGCGGTTCTCACGACCTCCTCCGGATGTCGAAGGAACCACCGGAACAGCAGCTTTTGGGACAAACTCAGGACGTCTGCCGCCCACGGCCCGTGGCGATCTCAACTGTCTGTTTGGCACAACGCTTGAGATTGCCGCGCTCCCTGCGGTCGCTCGCAATGACGGCTCTCGGCGTTTTTCAACACTCCCTGCCGTGGATGCTTGTTACACCTTTACGGTCAGCCAGTACAGTAGGGCGGGGCCGTCTTCGAACCCGCCGCCAATGGCAGGTCTGCGGACAGACCTGCCCTGCGACTGACAGATACTGCGGCTTGCTACACCTTTACGGTCAGCCAGCGACCACGCTGATAGTAGATGTAGAAGATGGTAGTACTGAAAACGCCGGCGATAGTGATTGTCCACCAAATAGCGTCCTGACCGAATCCCAGCAGGCTGGTCATGAGCAGAATCGGGCCGACCTCGAAGGCCCAGGAGTGGACAATGTTCATCACCATGGCGGGAGTATTGAGGCCGACGCCGAGATGGATTTCTTCGATCATCAGAAAAGCGCCGATGAACGGGAAGCCGAGCGCAAAAATCCGCAGCAAGGTCACACCGTAACCTATAGTCACTTCGTTCTGGAAAAACAGCCCCATGATCGGCCGCGCAAACAAGAATGAGACTATCCCAAACAGCAGCATCAGTCCGACGCCCAAGAGTACCGCCTGGTCGGCGGTCTTCTTGGCCCGCTCATATTTCTTACCGCCCAGATTGTGGCCAATCAGCGCCGACAGACCCAGCCCAATCCCCACCAGCACCATGATCCCGAAATGCGTAACCTGGTTGCCGACGCCATAAGCAGCCACCACCTCGGTGCCGAACACCGCGATCAACGGCATTATCACCAACCGGGCGCTGGAGAATGACATCGAGCCGAGCCAGGCCGGAATGCCGATCTTGAGTATCTTCCACATCGTGTCCAACCCCACCGGCGCCTTGCCGCGCAGGTGGAGTTTGACATTGGTGTGGTTGCCATATAGCAGAAACAGCCCGACGGCCAGGGTGAGGCTGTAGCTGATCACTGAAGCGATAGCGGCACCCTTGATACCCAGCGCCGGCAGTCCCCAGTAACCGAACATCAACAGCGGGTCCAGCACCATATTCAGAACATTGGACGCAACCATCAGGATCATGGCCATCTGCGGGTTGGCGATACCTCGCATTGCCGTGTAGCATGAGTATGTGGCGTACATGACCCCCATCCCGAGAAACATGATGCTACCGTACGCGATACCATCGGTCAACGCCTCTCCCCTGGCGCCCATAAGGTAGAGCATCGGTTCAATCGCAAAGTACCCGACCACGCCGAAGACTATGCCGAAGAAAAGCTTGAGAAGCAGGGTTTCCTTGATCGCCTTCTCGGCCAGATCGTACGCCTTCTCGCCGTAGCGCCGAGAGATAATCGCTACCGAGCCCGGTCCCACCAGTTGATTGAACGAAAAGAACAGCCAGAGGATAGTGGCAAAGAATGTGATCGCCGCCACCCCCGACTCCTCACCCGGCAGTTGCGACACCCAATAGGTGTCGACCAGAGAATAGATATTCTGGCTGAGGAATCCGAACATGGATGGCAGCCCCATCTTGAGGATGGAATTGATGATCGATCCCTCGGTGTAGTCGGTGGTTTTTTTCTCAACGGTGTCGGTCAAACTGTCTCCTACAGCCACTTTCTTCGACATAGCGATTCGGAGCTACAAGATGATTTCCCACCGAGCGCCTCGCCCCCTGCCTATAAGACGAATCTTCCCCTGCTTCTTCAATTCGGAGAGGACCTTCTTGATGAGTTGCGGGCTGGCCGCCGGCAATTGGGCCGCAAGGTCCCCCAGCGTGAACTGTTCCACTTGGGCGAGCACAGTCTGCCGGATCAGGTCGCTCTTGGCGGGACGGGCCTCTGTCGATTCTACCTGCTGCTCGAACTCCTTGTAGGCGCGGTGCAACACGCTCAGGAAGTAATTCCACCAAGGGACGATCTCATTGTTGCCGTCGTGCCATCCCTGCGAACATCCAGCCAAGACATCGTAGTATTCGTCTTTGCTCACCTCGATGAGACGCTCCAAGCTGATGTAACGTGCCACTTGAAAATCGTAGGACTGGAGCAGAAGCGTCGTGGCAAGCCGTGAAACGCGTCCGTTTCCGTCACGGAAGGGATGGATACATAGGAGATCGAAGACGAAGGTGGCGACGATCAGCAGCGAAGGCACGAGTTCATCGTCGGATGCATCGCGGTAATTCCGGCACAGTTTCTCCATGGTCTTGGGGGTGGTTTTGGCCGATGTAGGAACGAACCTGACTTTCCTCTCGCCGTTCGGCAGGATTTCGATGATCTCGTTGTTGCGCTTTTTCCATTCCCCCGCATCGCCGGAAAGACCACCCTGTGCCGTAGCATGGAGTCGCTTGATGACGTCCGGTGTGATAGAGACCCGACGTTTGCGCGAGAAAATCCAATCCAGCGCTCGCCGGTAGCCTGCGAGTTCTTCCTCCGAACGGTCACGCGGTCTCGCTTTTCCCAGAACTACGGGACGAAGCCGATCCGCCGGTATCGTCACTCCTTCGATACGGTTCGACGACTCTACGCTCTGAATAATAGCCTGTTCGCGCAGAACTTCGAGGACCTCCGGCTTCTGCCTGATCCAGAGGTCTTGTTTTCCCCGGGCTTCCATGCAGGAACCGAGAAGCCAGCCCGTGCTGACGGGGATCGACGTCTTGGTCAGTTTTTTTGGGTCGAGAGACAGCAAAGTTGAACACCTCCTTTCGGTAGTAGCTTAATAATAGCCTATTTAGCTTTCAGTAGCCAATTGTTTTTTATCGAAATCCTTTTGAATCACTTCATGCGAACAGCCCGCCTGACCGACACTTCTTCCTCCGTTGCCGGTAGCCATGGCACAAATGGCCAGACCAGACGTGCACAGCGTGCAGCCAAAGTACAAACTTCCTGTGTTTGTCCAGATAACCGATTCGTCGATACAGGTCAACGCTAAGTTATTGCGCACCACACCAGCACGCTTGTACCTTCAAGGATTTATTGAAACAATCAGTGAATTTCACTGTTATAGTAGGTAGAATAGTCAGATACAAGACTTGACAGACATGGTCATGTTATCTACTATTAGTTTAGGTATGAGTCCGCAACCGGACCTCAGGTGTTGGTCTCAACACCTGCCCACAACGCTTGCCGATTGAGCTTCACGGGAGGGTCAAGGTTAACGTCTGCCTGAGAGATGAAGCCGGTCCACAGAACCCGAATGGATTGAACTTGGATTGCTGTTGCGGACAGAGGCAAAGGAGTATTGCCATGGGAGAGATGTTTGTATACGATCCGTCCAGCGAGGAGAAGAATTTCCGCATCCCCGGCTTGCAGCACAAGTATCGGGAAACGGTGCTGTTGTTTGTTGCCGAGGACTGCCACTCCATCTGTGACTGGTGTTTCCGTAAGAGGCTGTTCGAAGGCGAGGCGTTGGAACATGACGTCGTAGTCGACAGAAAACAGACGTTGGCGTATTTGCGAGAGCACCCTGAGGTTCACAGCGTACTGATGAGCGGTGGTGACGCGCTCCTGGCCGAACCGGAGTTAATGAGTGGACTTCTTAAGGGGATCAGCAGAATCAAGCATATTCACGATATCCGGATCGGAACCCGCGCCCTGGTGCATGACCCCAAACGCTATGCCGGGGTAATGCCGCGCTTTGACGCCAAGAGAGTCTACATCGTCCTGCACGTGGTACGTCCCGAGGAAATCCGACCGGCCCTGGTTGACGTGGTCAAGGCCTTCCCCAACTACACTTTCTTGATTCAGACGCCACTGTTACGGAACATCAATGACGATCCGAACGTTCTGGCAGATCTCTGGTATGCCGCCGCTGAGGCCGGCATACAGCCATACTACGTCTTTCAGTGTCGACCAGCTCGCGGTAACGAACGTTACGCGCTCTCGCTGCGTGAGGGTCACGAAGTCTTTTCCGGCGCTCAGTCGCTCTGCACCGGCGTAGTCAAACCATGTCGCTACGTGATGTCGACCGGTTCCGGCAAGTGGGAAATAATCGGAGTGGAGTACGAGGATGTCCTCCTGCGTTGCCACCAGGGCGTCAGTCCATTGATGATCGGCATGATCCGTCGCGCCGACCCCGATGATGTCTGGTGGGATTTGCAGGAAGGAGATCCGCTACTCAAAGACCTCCGTCGGCATTATGCCTCGGGAGAATAACGACCAAAACCTGCCTTGTTGCCGGCTAACATCCAAAAAGTTAGTGACAAATCAATAACATTGTTGTAGATTTCCCCGCGATTGATGGAGCGTGATGCTCTGTTACAGGTGCGACATAACGATAGACGGAGTTACGGAGGAATAGACGATGAGAAAAACAGCGCTGGCTTTACTCCTGGCATTGACAATCGCTACCCTTGGCGCTATCGGCATGAGTTGTTCCCGAAGTGATACACCGATGCAGTCCACATTTTTGGCAGAGCAAGGGGTCTGGTTCTGGCTTCAATCCGTTGGCGGCCTCAACAATGAACTGCTCCATGTAGATTCGGTCTCATTTGCACGCGCTCTGGTATTCAATCCCCCGTCGACAGTGGAATTCTGGGAGACTGATACGTCCGGGAGTTTCATAGAACCCGAATGGGTGGTCGGCTACACTATTGATTGGGAAGATGTCGACTCTGTGCGCAAGAAGGTGCTGCGCTACGCAGACGGAATTCATGCGCCCCAAACGGTGGAGTTCATCGGGCGCGACACCATCATACTAACGGACCTGATTATCAACGGATACACCCACACGTATTTCCGCCTACAATAGAGCTTCCGCACCAGATGAAATAAGCAGGCCATGCTATGATATTGAGGATAACAGGACTGAGGAGGACAATAAGATGACCAGAACCATAACAGCAATCATGTTTGCGCTGATGACAATAACCATAACATGTATGGTGCTTTCCTGTTCTCGCGGGACGCCACCGGCGGCTGAGGAGGTGGACCTCGGCGAAGTAGGCACTTGGAATTGGGTCATGTCGGCCGGCGGCATAACCGGCGACACGATATATGCCGACAGTGTGGACTACATGCGCCGGTTGGTATTCGATACTGTGGGCAATTACGTATACACCTACAATAAGGCATTGGTGTCGGCAGGGAAGTATTTCCTGTCGTATGAATCGAACCCTGTGAATTCGCAGATGGGTTGGATTCTAAAATACGAAGATGGACGACTGCCGTTCGATTGGGTCGTGGAGCTTAGCGCTGATACACTGGTATTGGCACAGACAGTGATTGACGGCTACACGAGCACCTACGTCCGCGAGATCGGGTTATAGCACCGCTCTCCCGAAACAAGCAGAACGAATAACGGCGGCTTCCGCACAGGAGAGCGGCCGTTTTGTATGCTTACGAGTTTTCCACGACGATCAGGCCGCTAACAGACCGGCGGCGGCCCGCTGTTGAACATGTAGTCTACCAAATAAACCAAATCGGAAATGTCTAATCCGTTCAGGCCGTCGACATTGGCGGCGTCCATATCCACCGGCGGTGGTCCCCCGGTAAACATGTAGTCTACCATGTAGACCAGGTCGGCGATATCAGCCACGGTGCCGTTTCCGTCGATATCACCGCAGAGGCCCGTCCGCCAAACTCCGGCCACTACTCGCGGCTGGTAGACAACGTAGCCGGCGTCAAGCTCCAGCAGGCGCAACCCTAACGTCGTGGTGTCAATAGTGTTGGTACCGCTGCCGGCGCCGACGGAAAAATTCAGGTTGATAATCGGACCGTAGCCGGGGGACAATGGCGGATTGCCGATATCAATACCGGCTTTGAAGCTAAAGGCCAGTTTCTTCGACGAGGGTGAGAACTGCGCCAGCGAGACATAATCGAAGTAGTCGGTGCGACAGGAGTCGGTATCAAAGCCAAGGTAAGTCAAATCGATTTCGCCTGCGTAGCACACCGGCAAGACCAGTTCATTCATCGGATGAGAGTTGCGCAGATAAACAGGGATGGAAACCGTTCCGCCCGGCGGCATGAAACCGTCGGGTATGATTATCGTGTCAGCCAGGGTGACTACCATCTTCTTAGTCGTATGGTTGTGCCATCCATCCAGCAGTAGGTTCTCAAGGTAAACATCGAACGCCCCGCCGGTGACATAAGTATGCTCGGGATTGCTCACCGAGGATTCATCGCCGTCCCCGAAAAGCCAGTGCCACTCACTGGCGCCCTCGGAGCTGTCACTGAACTGTACCGTCAGCGGCACCCAACCAAAGGTTGTATCGACGTAGAAATCGACGGGAGGACGATTAGTGTTGGCAAACACCATGTTGTAAGTATCCCAGTGGGAAATAGCCAGATCGTTGGTAAAAGAGTATTTGT
>JAUXBJ010000128.1 GCA_030619425.1 bacterium | reverse complement strand
TCAAGCCATCCCGACCAACCTTGATGTCTTCAAAATCATGCACCCGCTCCAACGGCGTCAGCACCGAGATTTCAGTTTCAATCTGATCGATCTCGACCGCTGTCAACTGCGGAAAACGCGAGTCCTCGAACGCCGCCGCTTGCGCCATCTCAGCCACGGCCTCATGCAACTGCTGACGCGCCCTGATCTGACCGATACAACCGCGCAACTGGCCATCGATTGTGATCGTCACAAACACTCCCCGCTTCTTGTCAGGCAAGCCGACAGAGGGCGGTGCGTATCGTTCGTCCCGCAGCCGCGTCTCGATGGCCTCACGAGCGATCTGGTGCAATTTGACGCGGTCCTCATCGGATACATCCTGTGAAGGACCTGTGGCCGCCGGTTCGCCGATCAGCGGTGAACGGGTAACAGTCGGTTCCTTGCCGGTGATGGCCGCGGCCAGGTATCCGACGACATTTTCGAAGTCGCCGGTAGACTCGCCGGAGGTAGTGTAGTCGGTGAAGGCAACCTCGGCGCCGCCCAGTCGTTTCGATGCCATCATCACGGCCGCCATCGGCCCACCACCGCACGCCTCACCCTTGCCGGAACTGAGCGTTTCCAGCAACAACACCGGGTCATATTTCTCAACGGCGTCCTGCACCGTGGCGTCCAACCGTCGCGCCTGTTTTTCCGGATGAAAATGCGACAAATCGGTCGACGCCACTAACAGGCTGTTGGTGCCGGTCAAAGCCGCCGCCAGAACCTCGCCCAAAGCCCGAACAGTGTCCTCCTCCTGGTCGCCCATCACAATCGCTACTAGTCTGAAATGGCCCAACACCACTTGCAAGAACGGCAGTTGGACCTCCAGGGCGTGCTCGCCGCGGGTGGCGCCGGTAGCGTGGCCTTTGCGCGAAAGATACACGGCGGGATGGATACCGGCTATCCGGGCAGACAACTCCTGGTCAGTCTCTACCACCCCCAGCGGCGTTTCGTAGCCGCCGCCGTCGTACACCGAGGCCCCCTGAAAGAAAACAGTGTGCGATGGCGAGATTACCACCACCGTGTCGTACTGATGACCTTCAAGAATTTTGTAGGCTCGCGCTGCCAGCCGGCCTGAGTATGGGTAGCCGGCGTGGGGCACAATCAGACCGAGGGGATAACCGCCGACTCGTGGTTTGTCAACCTCGGCGAAAAAACCGGCAATTGTCTTGGCCAACTCACCCGGGGCGGCGGGATAAAACATCCCCGCCACAGCCGGTTTTCTGATGTCGCTATCGGCATCACTCATGGTCGTTCCTTTCCTATAACTCCGCCTCTGCCTACGATAACAGCGGTTCAGCAGTTTGTCAAATGATTGCTCCACAGTGGGACTATTCCTATAATCGCTGCTTGCGATCAAGAGCTTGATGTTCTCTCAGGGAAGTCGGTTTGTCGGCCTTAAGTTAACCCGGAAAATTCCGTTATTAAGAGTGTATGGAAATAAGTCCGCCCAAACGAATTTACCAGTACGAAATACTCGACCTGGTCGGTCAGGGTAAGAATGGCGCTCTGTATAAGGGTCGCGATTCTGCGAGCGGGTCAACGGTGGCAGTGAAGCTGCTGCATCCGCATGTGTCGGCCGATGCTGAGTTTCAGTCACGTTGTTTGTCGCAGTTGAAAGCGGCCCGCGGCCTCAGCCATCCCGGTATTGCGACCTTGTACGATGTTATTGAACACGAGGACCAGATAGTTCTGGTGTCTGAATTCATTGACGGCGTATCTCTTGGCAACACGTTGCAGTCAGGCCCGATGCCACTACAGGACTTCCTCAAAATCGCCGACCAGGTGACGCGCGGTCTGGACCACCTGCACACCAATGGGTTGGTCCACGGCAATATCCAGCCGTCAAACATCATGATCACATCCGATGGTCTGGTCAAACTCACCGACTACGGGTTGCCTCGAAGGCTGACCGACAGCAACCTCGCCGTGAGAGGCTTTCGGCCCGGCACTGCTACCTACGCCTCCCCGGAGGAAGCTCAGGAGGAGCGACCTACGAGCGCCTCCGACTTGTTTTCACTTGGAATCGTCTTCTATGAAATGCTGGGCGGCAAGCCGCCCTTTCCGGGCGAGAGTGTCGAGGAACTGTTGCGTCAAATTTTCAACTATCATCCCGATTTCGCCCTGATCAGCCGCTATCACGTGCCCGGCGAGATCGTTCTTCTGCTCAAGCGACTGCTGAGCGTCAGAACGGATGAACGTTGTGCCGATGTCTTAGAACTCCGGGCCACTCTGGAGGCTGAGCACACACTGCAACGGGAGCTGTCGGACCGTAGCGAGACCGGTTCGAAACCTCAATCAAATCGCATATATCTGCTGCTTTCCCTGCTGGCGGTGTTGATGGTTCTGTTGTGGAGCATCATTGCCGAGTACCGGTAGGGTTCTGTTGCTGGATTATCGTTCACACCGTCTTGTGCCCTACGGGTTCTTTGTGTGGAACAACATCGTTATGAAACCCGGACGAACGGGCTTGTTGACAAACCCCGAGAGCCGTCATTGCGAGGCACGCCTCGTGTGCCGCGGCAATCTCATACGGTTCGTGGTGTCGGGTGTCTCTGCCCGACACCGTTCAATTGTACGCAAGAGCCGTCAGGCAGGGACACCTGACGGCACGGGGGAGTGAGATTGGCTCGCCGGCGGCGGGCTCGCTCGCAATGACAACCAAAGGGACTTTATCAACACTCCCGAACGTCCGGGCCACCCGTTCATCTCCGACCAGACCAGCCAGCCTCTCCCCGTCTGCCTCGTTAGAGCCAGTCTACTCGATGCCGATGGTTGAAAACATGAACGTCGACAGACGTATCCGCGCATACGGCAAACTTGTCCGCTCGCCGTCGATATGCCGGTAGTTGCTCAGCCAGTCGATGCCTGTTTCAATATCTACAAAGAAGTTGTTCTTGATGAAACCGGTGAAACCGACCGCCAGCCGATTGCAGCTTTCGACCACGCCGGTGGGGAAGGCCTCATGATAATCGCCGTCGACCTCCAGCCAGGGCATGCTCCATTCATCGGTGACGGTGCCCTGGCCCTGCCTACGTCGCTCGAACAACAATGATGCTTTCAGTTCGTTACCGAACCAGCGATTGACCCTGACCTGCCACTGATCGTAGTCATTCCCCAGAGCGCCGCTCAGCAGTTCACCTCGGTACAGATAGCGATTGCGCGGGTACATCTGATTGAACGTCCTGTTGGTGACACGGCTGTACTCTATCTTGAGGTCAACCGAGGGCGTCAGATCGACCCAGTGGCCACCGAGGATGTAGGCGATTTCGTTCGGTTCCTGATCGCTTTGATCCCTGCTGTCGATCTGGAAATCATCGATCACAATTTGACCGTAGAGTTTCAATCCGAGCCTGGGCTTGAAGGCAAAGTCAAATCCGATGAAGCTGTTGTCGTTGGTTCCCTCGTTGAGTTGCGATGCGTGGAAAAATATCAGCGGGTTGAGATAGTACAAATCGACCTGTCGCCCCGGCCCGCCGAAAACAACCGTCTCGAAGAAGCCGACCCGTAGCCGACGACTCAATTGAAGATCGAGACGGTGCCCGGCGAAGTAGCGGTTCTCGAACTGGTCGGTGCCGTCTTTGTCCGGGTTAAGTCCGTCCAATCTGGCCAGGCGATACGACAAGGTGAGTTTTCCCCAACGGAAGCTATAGGCGAAACCGTCCAGACTGACTCGGGGGGAAAGCACCATTGAGTTGGGCATTCCCCAGAACGAAGCGAAACGTCCCACCATAAACTGCCAGCGCTGAGTCCGATAGTGAATAAAGGCATTTTCGACGTCGCCGGCCAGGCCGCGCCATTTCTTGCCGGTGTAGGTGTCATCTTTGGCCCGGGCTTCGTCCAGAATGAAATTGCCGTAAACGAACAGTCTGTCATTCGGCTGGGCCGCCAGGCCACCCCGCAATGATTCAAACGAACTGGCCGAGGACTCTTTGGCCGTCCGGAAATCTTCACCGGCAAACCCGAAAATACGGAGGCTCCCGGTCGGGATATCGCGTAATGATTCAAAGGGGCCCACATAGAAATCGTCGCGGTCAAATTGATACGGCCCCAACTGGAAATCATAGCGGTCGAAACTACGGGCGTCGAGGCGCTGAAGGTTTTCGTAGAGGAACCCATATTCGGCGCTGCCCAACGGCAGCAAGGTGGTTGCTCCGGCTCCCGTCGCAAAGACAAGAAACAGCAGCACCAGTAGTATTCGGCGGATTATCGATCGATCCATGACAGCATCCTATGCCTCTTGTTGACGTCGTCGCCTGCAAGGTATCCACTACCTTGAGAGCGGTTGACATTTCAGGAACCGGAGCCTTTAATGACAGCCGGTATAGTTCTGGCCAGAATCTTGGCGTCGAGCCAGAGTGACCAGTTATCGATATATTCAAGGTCAAGACGCATCCACTCCTCGAAGTCGATCTGGTTGCGTCCATTCACCTGCCACAGACAGGTCACGCCCGGTTTGACGGAGAGTTTCCGATGTTGCCAGGGATCGTACTCGGAGACTTCCTTCGGCAACGGCGGACGCGGCCCCACCAGTGACATATCGCCGCGAAGGACATTGATGAACTGGGGAACCTCATCGATCGAGTACTTTCTCAGGAAACGCCCTATCCGTGTAACGCGGGGATCGTCGGCGATCTTGAAGACCGGGCCGCTCATTTCATTGCGATTCGTCAATGCATCTTTCTTATGTTCGGCGTCGGCGCACATGGTTCGGAATTTGTAGAACTCAAACGTCTTGCCGTTTAGGCCGGAGCGTATCTGTTTGAAAAAAACCGGCCCTCGACTTTCAAGCTTGATGGCGACCGCCGTAAGAAGCATAACAGGCGCCGCCAACAGCAAACCCACCAGAGCACCGAGGCGGTCGATAATCGCCTTAACCATCAGCGGTGGCTGATTTTCCGGAATGGCGCGGTAGACCATCGTCGGCAGCCCGCAAAGATAGCCGGGACGCATCCGAGCGAATCTCGGTTCGAACGGTTCCGGCATATAACAGATGGTGACCCCCATCTGCTCGGCCAGTTCAAACAAGCCGCTGGCGCGTGGCATATCCTCCAGCTCCACCGCCACGATCAGGGCATCGACCTGACAGGTAGCGATCAACTGTCGCAAGTCTTCCGGATGTCCGATCAACGGAAGGTCACGATAGCGCCAAAGGTGATCTTTGTGATAGTCGAGAAAGCCGAGCAGCAGGGTATCGATGTCAGGCGAATCAAGGATGCGGTCGGCCAATGCCTGCGCCTTGCGGCCGGTTCCGACGATAACAGCCTGTTTTTGTAAGCTGCCTTCAGTGTGTTTGGAGGTTAGCCGGCGCAGGTAGACCATGGTCAATCGTGATATCGCCAATCCGGCCGTCTGCAGGAGTAGATTGATAACCAGGTAGCCGCCCAAAACCAGATTGCCCACCGGCCAGTTCATCACGAAGGCAGCGGCGGCTAATGCCAGGACGACAGAAAGCTCATCGACCAGGACACGCCTGAGCGGCTTGCGCACCGCCTCCGGAGACAAAACAGGCAAGGGTCCTCGGGTTATTCGGTGTACTATACGGACGAGAACGAGCGTCGCGACCATCTCCCAGATGTAGATTCCGGTATGACCGGTGAGGACAAGCGCAACTAGCAGGGCCAGCGATGAAATCACAGCCGCGCCAAGTTGTCCGTGGATCGAAAGCAGCGTCTTCCTGGTGAATTGTCTCATCGCGTCCCCCCTGCGGTCCCGTTCGACCTCCTGGGAATGATCACGCTGGAGGTTATGTCGATTTCGGATGATAATGCTGTATTGCAGATCATAACAGCAGCCCGCCCTTTGAGTGAATGTCCCCTTTGATTGGCCTTTTGGCCCTTAAGACTATTATCGACTCTGTTATGTTGTGCTTTAGTGCTCATCACTTACTGGCTTCGACGACCGAGATAATCTCGCCCTGGTAGCGCCGGTCCCAACTGTTGATTAACTGTCAGTGACCAACTCCTCCGTAAGGCGGTTCGTCGGCTGACCATCAACTATTCCCCCCGTCTCGCGGCGGGAGGAAAGCTGTTCTTGAAGCGCCGATGGTACCGTTGACTCCGGAGCATGGTGCGACCTGGCCATCCGGCCATCACGTGTTTTCATGTGATAGTGTTTCCGATTCATGCGCTCGATGGATCGGATCAGCCGGTCATTGTTGAGCGGTGACTCGATCCGATATCGGACGTAGTTTTTCATTTGGGGGTAGCCGTCAAGATTC
>JAUXBJ010000112.1 GCA_030619425.1 bacterium | reverse complement strand
TTCGGCTGGGCCAAACCGGTGCCGGTGAACCTGATGAATCTTCGCGGCAACGTGCGTGTTGCCGACTTCTGGATATCCGCGGCCGGACCGCTGTCGAACATGGGACTGGCCCTGATCTTCGGCATTATCCTCAGGATGGTGTTGTTCCTCGACATGCCGATACCGCTGGTAGCAGTAAAGTTCCTCCTCCTTTCGGTGATAATAAACGTCTCGCTGGCCTTCTTTAACCTGATCCCGATGTATCCACTCGACGGCTCGCACATTCTGAGAAACATCCTTCCGGCCAGGTATGAAGAGACCATAATACAATTCGAGAGAATCGCGCCGTTCATCCTGTTACTGTTGATTATCACACGGGTCTTTTGGTTCGTCCTGGGACCGGTGGTGTCGCTCTTTGTTTATTTCTTTAGCGGCGTCTCTATTTCATGAACCGATCGACTTTCACGTTCGCCCTTGCCGCCGTGTTGGCTGCTTTCGCCGGTTGCGGTCCGAGGTTTGGGGCTGAGCTGTCTGCCGATGAATACCGAGCATCCGGACCCGGCAAGAAAGTTCAGGTCGAGGCGTACCTTTTCGACGCCAAGATCCGACGCGACGGCAAACCGACCTCGTTCCGGCTGCACTTATATCAGACCGACACGGTAGTTGCCATGGGTGGTCGGGGATACCTGGGTAAGGGCGCCCTGAAAGGTCTTCTGACCGCCGATTCCATCGAGGTTTACTTTCCGACACGTAATGAGTACCTGCACGAATCCGTGCGCGACCTGTTATTCAGTTCGAGTTGCACTCATGCTATCACAGAACTGGATTTCCCATCTCTCTTGAGATCGCTGCCACAAGAGCAGGACTTCGGAACCGGTTTGAACGTTCACCGAGACAACAGCGACCGTGAGCATCCCCGCTTTACCCTGACCTGGACCGACTGCGCCTGGCAACTGGAGTTGGAATACGATCACCGCAAAACAGGTTGGCGCCTGAGTGACGTCCGCTTTGAGGATGGCGAGAAGGTATCCTTCACCGCCAAGCGGCGCGCCCATAAGGCCTCGACCAAAGTTGATCGCAAGAAGTTCGATCTCGGCGCAGGACCCGGCGCGACCCGCATAACTCCCTGACTTCCCTTCACTTATACGAGTTGACTTGAGTCTGCGAATGTGGCATATTATAGTTTGTGCTCGATTTGGAGTTCGGATGTGAATTTGTACCGACGAACATTTTCGATTCTGCGGCCGTACCTCAGGCAACTGGTCACGGCCTCAACGTCAGCGGCCTTGCACGCCTTGCTGTCAGGAATGATGGTCTGGATGGCGGGGCCTCTCCTGATGACCTTGTTTCAGGTGGAGACGCCGCTGTCGATGGAGCCTGAGCCAACCGAAGTCCACGCAACGCCGGAGCCGGGCTCAACGGAATCGTCCGCAGCCGACGGTTTGGTCACTGAGGTGAGCAGCGGCATCGACGCCGTGCGCGATTCGATGAAGAACTGGGTGCACGATCTGGTCGAGGCCGAGACCCGGCAGGACACCCTCATCAACTTCTGCTGGCTGATCATGCTGATTGCTATCGGCAAGAATCTGTTCATGTACTTGCAGGGGTTCTTCATGGCCTTTGTGCAGCAGTCGGTGATCCGCTCGCTGCGTGATCGCCTCTTTGAGAAATACCAACGACTCTCGCTCGACTATTTTCACCGCCGTCGCACCGGTCAGATTATTTCGCGTGTCACCAACGACGTGGTCGTACTCAACGAATCAATCGACCTCGGCTTCAACCATCTGGTGGCCGACACGATACTGGCCCTGACGTTTTTCTCATTCCTGATTATCCTCAGTTGGAAGCTGACACTTCTGGCTATGGTTGTTCTTCCGGTGGTCTTCGGTTTTATCTGGTTCATAGGCAAAACCCTCAGGCGGCATTCGGAGCGCTCGCAGCAACGCATGGCCGACGTCAACTCCGTTCTGGAAGAGGCCGTGAACAACACCCGCATCGTCAAGGCTTTCTCGATGGAGAAGTTTGAAACCGAAAAGTTTATCAAGACGACCACCAACTACTTCCGGTCGCTTCTGCGCATGACACGTATTCGACACCTCTCCTCGCCCATCAACGACGTGCTCATCAGTTTTGCCGGTGTGGTCATTCTGCTGTATGCCGGGGCGCGCATTATCGCCGGTACCGGCGAGCTTGACGCGGGCGATTTCATGACCTTCGTCGTGGCCATGTTCGCTATGATCAAGCCGGTCAAGTCGCTCAGTCAGATCCATATCAAGCTACAGGAGGGGCTGGCCGCGGCCGAGCGCGTTTTCAGAGTTCTTGATGCCGACGAGAAAATCGTCGACCCTCCCCAGTCACGAAGAATAGATCGTTTCACCGACTGCATCCGCTACGACAAGGTCGATTTCAGCTACAACTCGGGTGAAATGATCCTGAAGGATGTATCCTTCAAAGTACGCTTCGGCGAAGTGGTGGCAATCGTCGGACCCTCAGGCGCCGGGAAGTCGACACTTTTGGATCTGCTGCCGCGCTTCTACGATCCGCAAGGGGGTTCCATTACAATAGATGGAATCCACATAACCGCTGTCTCGCTGGCCTCGCTGCGCGGCCTGATGGGAATCGTCACGCAGGAAACGTTCCTCTTCAACGACACCATCTACAACAATATCGCCTACGGTCTTCATGATGTTTCGCGTGAAGCGGTGGTGCATGCCGCTCGCATGGCCAACGCCGATCGGTTCATCCGTGAATTCGAGAACGATTACGATACGCTGGTGGGCAACCGTGGAGTGATGCTGTCCGGCGGCCAGCGCCAACGGCTGGCTATTGCACGCGCCCTTTTGAAGGACCCACAGATCTTGATTTTCGATGAGGCCACCTCGGCACTGGACACCGAGTCGGAACTGTTGGTCCAGGAAGCGATCAGCCACCTCATGAAGAATCGCACCACACTGGTGGTGGCGCACCGTCTGTCGACCATTGTCAATGCTGATAGAATCGTGGTGATCGACGACGGCCGCATCGTAGAAGAGGGTCGACATGAGGACCTTCTGCACTCAGGCGGCTTGTACCATCGTCTTTACATGATGCAGTTCAAGAACGGCGAAGCTGTGCAACAAAACGATCCGGCGGTGTCGACGACAGGTGAGGAGGGACCTTAGTGCCGTCACGTGGCGTCAAGGAAACAGAGAAGGCGTTCAAGCGATTTCTGCACCCCCTCTTTCGCCTTTTCTTCAAGAAGGGAGATCCCTCGCGCTACCCGGTGCAGGCGGAAAAGGTACGATCGATTCTGATCCTTCGTCCCGACAAGCTGGGAGACATGATATCGATCATTCCTGCAACTCACGCCCTCAAGAGGGAATTCCCCGGATTGCGGATCGAGATTCTGGCGTCACCGCTGAACAAACAGTTGGTTGAAAACGATCCCGTCTTCGACGCTGTACATATTTATCGCAAGAACATCCTTGATGACCTGCCGCTGGTTCGTCGCCTCAAGGCTAAGCGTTTCGATATAGTCTTTGATGCCATCTGTCTCGACTCGGTGACCGGGCTGCTGCTGACCAAACTGATCGGCAACGGTTCGATCACCGCCGCCTCCCGCAAGCAGGATCTCAGACGGTTCTACGACTACTGCGAACCTTATCAACGTGACGGGCAGGAGCACAATGTCGACAACGGACTGCTGATCTTCAACCTGTTCGGCCTGAGTCCGGCGACAATCGACCCGTTTTCCCCCGTTCACATGCCCGAAGAGTCCCAGGCTAAAGCGGCGACTTTCGTCAAGTCAATTGGTGTGAGCGGAAAGTTTTGCGTGGGTCTCAATATCTCTGCCGGCAGTCCGACGCGTACACTGGTGATTTCGAAATACGCTGCAGTGCTCGACGGTATCGCTCGCCACCTGCCAATGGCGCGCTTCATCATAATCTGTACCGGGGAAGATCGTGAACGTGGTCGGCAACTCCTTCAAGGTCGCGAAGGAAAAGCGTTCCTGGTTCCCGAGGGGTTGTCGCTGCTTGACGCTGCGGCGGTAATCAGTCATGTGGATATGTTCGTCAGTCCCGACACATCGCTGATCCATATCGCACGACTGATGAAAATCCCGGTCGTCGGACTGTACTGCGGTCACATGCGCAACTACCATTCCTGGAAACCGTACCGACAGCAATGCGGCTCGGTTGTGTCGTCGCACGAGGGCCATCTGCACGACATCGAAGCGCAGCAAGTCGTCGACGAATTCCGCGAAGTCATGGCGAGCGTCAACTCGAAGGATGCTGAGACATCTTCGTCGACGCTTTAGAAGAGGACAGGTGCAATGACCGACCGGACAGTGAAGGCAGAACGATAAGGTTAAGGTTGTGATGGACACGATCTCGGCGGTAATAATCACTAAGAACGAAGAGGCCAATATCGGTCGATGCCTGCAGTCGCTTGACTGGGTAGATGAGATAATCGTCGTCGACAGTGGTTCGGAAGATGATACGCGCCAGATAGCCGCCGAAGCCGGCGTCGTCGTTTACGAGACGGTCTGGACCGGGTTCGGACCGGCCAAGGCCTTCGGTGTCGACCGAGCCATAAGCCGCTGGATACTCTCGGTCGATGCCGACGAAGTCGTCACCGATGAGCTGGCCCGGGAAATTCGGGAGGTGCTTTCCATAGGAACCAACCGACACGGTTTCGACATGCCGCGCCTGACGAATTTCCTGGGACGATGGATCCGTCATTGCGGCTGGTATCCTGACCGCGTCCTTCGAATGTTCTTGAAAGCACACGGCAACTTCAACGACGCGCCGGTACACGAACGAGTTATTCTCGACGGCGACATCGGACACCTGGAGTCGGACCTGCGGCACTATAGCTACCCGACGCTAGAGCACTATCTGACGAAGTCGAATCGATACACCACTTTGGGAGCTCAGCAGGCTTTTGAAAACGGCAGACGGGCCGGCTGGTTTGATCTTGTCATCCGCCCGCCGGTATCGTTTATTAGTCACTTCATATCAAGGCAGGGATTCCGCGACGGCCTGGAAGGTCTCTTGATCTCGGTGCTTTCTGCGGTTGCTGTCCTGGTAAAGTACGCCAAGTTAAGAGATCTGCAACGGAAGCAGACCATGAGAAAGACCGACACGACATGACCAAACCGCTCGACCTCAAACCGGGGGATCGCATTCTCGTCAGTCGCAGCGACCGTCTGGGCGATCTGATTCTGGCGCTGCCGTTTGTCGAGACCCTTAAGTGCCGCTATCCCGAGTGTCGCATCGAGGTCCTGGCCTCACTGTACGCATCACCCATCCTGGAGAACAACAGTCGCATCGACGGAATCGTGCGCGTACTCAACGAGCAGTTAACCATCGACCGTCTGTACAAGAAGGACTTGCTGCAGAAGATCAAACAAGCCAAGTACCAGGTGGTCATCGCTCTCTATCCTGACCGTCACGTCTGTCAGCTTTTTCACAAGGCGGAGATCCCTCACCGCATCGGAACAGCCGGTCGGTTTCATTCGGTGTTCTTCAACCATCGTCTGATCCACAGTCGCAAGTCCAACAAGAAGCACGAATGTGAATACAACCTTGATTTCCTGAAGTTCTTCCACGATGGCGAGACCGCCCGGGTACCGATTGTCTACCCCCGAGAGAAGGAGCTCACTCACGCCCGCCGCATCCTGAAGGAAGCCGGTGTCGAGGGCCGGTTCGTGGTGCTGCATCCCGGATCGGGAGGATCGGCCGAACGCTGGCCGCTCGATCGCTTTTTGCATCTATACAATGCTCTGGAGCAAAGTGACATGCAGGTGGTGATCTCCGGTTCGGAAAAAGAGGGTGAGACCATCGATCAACAGTCTCGTGAACTTGGCCTGAAGGTGCGCCATATTACCGGTGACACCGATCTGAGAACCCTGGCGGCGGCGTTGTCGCTGGCTGACGTTGTGGTCGCCAACTCTACCGGACCACTGCATCTGGCAACGGCGGTAGGCACCAAGGTGGTGGGATTGTATCCCGGCAAGGCGGTCATGTCGCCGGCCCGGTGGGGTCCGCTGGGTCGGCACGACCGGGTGCTGGTTCCGGCCTCAAAAGAATGTCGGTGTCCGCCTAATGAGTGTGTATGTATGTTGACGATAACAGTAGAGAAGGTAGCATCGGAAGTTGCACAACTATTTAACCAGGCGAACTAACGAGAAAACCAGCGGAATGAATCTGGCCGAATTTATCATCCAGATCGAATCGTTCAACGCCAACGTCGACATTGAGTTGATCCGCAGGGCCTACGAGTTCAGCGACCGCGTTCACGCCAGCCAGACCCGCTCGTCAGGTGAACCTTATGTCGAGCACTGTCTCGAAGTAGCGTTTATCCTGGCCGAGCAGCACATGGACTCGACCACCCTGGCCGCCGGATTGCTTCACGACGTGGTGGAGGACACCGACACGACGATCGAACAACTTCGTCGCGAGTTCGGTGATGAAGTAGCGGAACTGGTCGACGGTGTGACCAAGTTGTCCGGAATTCAGTTCTCCTCTCGCGAAGAACAACAGGTCGACTATTTCCGCAAGATGCTCCTGACCATGGCCCGCGACATTCGGGTCATCCTGATCAAGCTGGCTGATCGACTACACAACATGCGCAC
>JAUXBJ010000255.1 GCA_030619425.1 bacterium | reverse complement strand
GACTGTACCGGTAAAACGTACCCACCGGATCAACGACTTTGTCGAGAATGGTGGCGATCTCCTTGTCATCATTGGAGTCGACCAGCGACGCCATGGCCGAGAGCGCCTTCATGCCGTAGTCGGTGACGTGGTCGGTGGGGCCCATGCATCCCGTGCAGGGCATGTTGCCCTTCACACAAGCGGCGCCGCAACCTTTGCGGGTAACAGGGCCCAGACAGAGCAGACCCTGGGCCAAAAGGCATTTCTCCGGGTCGATGTCAATCTGGAACGGCCGCTTGAATTCGGTTATAGCCAGGTCCTCCGGCTTGGAGTCGCGCCGGTCGCACTCTTCGCAGAGTGCGATATCCGGGGCCAGGATCGACCCTTTCGGCGGCAACTCGCCGGACAGTATAGCGCCCACCGCGTCCTTGATCAGTTCCACCGGGGGTGGACAGCCGGGCAGGAAGTAATCAACCTCGATCACCTGGTCGAGTGTTTTCACCGTGTCCCACATCGTGGGCAGGGTGACGATCCCCTGTGGGGTGTCGGTCTTTGGCTGTGGAAAGACCTTTTCGGGGTTGTCCACCGTCGGGATGTCCTGGTAGACCGTGTTGAACATCGCCTCACGGTCGAATTGATTGGCCAGTCCGGGGATTCCCCCGAGCTGGGCGCAACTTCCGAAAGCTATGACGGCTTGTGACTTCTTGCGCAACAATTCAACCATCTCGTACTGCTCGCTGCTGCGGACGGCACCGTTGATGAAGCTCACGGCCAGTTCACCGTCGGCCAAGGCCTCCACGTCAGTGCGCTTGAAATCAAGGGCGACGGGCCAGAAGACGATATCAACCGCCGCGACGACGTCGAGAATGCCCTCGGCCAGATCAAGCACGGCTTCTTCGCAACCGCCGCACGAGGCACACCAGTAAAATGCGACTTTGGGTTTACTCATGATGCTTCTCCTTGAGCCATCGCGGAGGTATCGGAAGGCTCCGGTGAAAGGCTCTCGGGATGAATCAGGACTCGCGGTTCCAGGTGGAGGGGACCGAGTTTGCGAACCTTCTCGGTCATGTCGTTGATGACGTTTTTGACCTTTTCTCCTTCGGAAGCGGCGATCCATTCGAGTCGCACCCGTTCATCTTCGACTCCCATCGCGCGCAGGAAGGTCTTCAGCAGCGTGAAACGCCGCAGAGTCTTGTAGTTGCCTTCCTGGTAGTGGCAGTCACCGGGGTGGCAACCGCCAATCAGGACGCCGTCGGCCCCTTCGCGCAACGCCGAGAGCACGAACTGCGGGTCGAGCCGGCCGGAGCACATGATTCGCACCACGCGAACGTTGGGTGCATACTGCATGCGCGCGGTACCGGCCAGATCGGCGGCCGTATAGGTGCACCAGTTGCAGAAGAAGGCGACGATTCTGGGGGTGAAGGGTTTATTTGGCATTTTATTATCAGACATAGCTCACCACTCCCTTGATTTCACGGAAAATCTGCTCATCGGTAAAGAGGTTCTGCTGCAGAGCGCCGGATGGGCAGGCCGCCACGCAGGTGCCGCAGCCTTTGCAGATAGCACCGTTGACTTCGGCCACCTTCTTTTCGGCATTAAAACCGATTGCGCTGTAGGGACACAGCGACAGGCAGGTCTTGCAGCCGGAACAGAGTTCCTCTCGGACAAAGGCTGTATTCGGTTCCAATTCGACATGACCCTGGTCAATCAGGGCCAGTGCCTCAGCAGCAGCGGCGCCGGCCTGGGCCACGGTATCAGGGATATCTTTGGGACCCTGACAGGCACCAGCCAGGAAAACGCCGTCAGTGAACGTCGAGACAGGCGCCAGCTTCGGGTGGCGCTCGAGGAACCAGCCTTCCTTGGTGCAACTGATATTAAACATGCGGCCGACGTCATCCGCGTCATCGTGCGCCTCCATGCCGACCGAGAGAACGACCATATCGACTGGCACGCGGCGGACAGCCCCCACGAGGGTGTCCTCGGCCCGGATGACCAGCTTGTTCTCCTCTGCGGGCTCCAGTGCCCAGTCGGTAACTTCGGCGACACGACCACGAATGAAATGGACTTTCTCGTTTAGCAGCCGGTCGTAGAACTCCTCGTAGCCTTTGCCGGGGGTGCGCATGTCAATGTAGAAGTTGTAGATTGTCGCGCCGGTCCGCTCTTTCAGCAGGTGGGCCAGTTTCAGCGAGTACATGCAGCACACGCGGGAACAGTACTTGTTGAACTTGTTGTCGCGGCTACCGACGCAGTGGATGATACCCACTGATTTTGGTTGGCTGCCGTCACGAAGTTGGACCTCACCGGAGGTCGGTCCGGCAGCATTGACCATGCGTTCGACTTCCAGACTGGTCATGACGTTGGGATAACGACCGTAGCCGTACCGGAAAATGCGGGCGGCATCGAACGTCTTAAAGCCGGTGCCGAGGATAATTGCCCCGACATCGATCTCCTCAATCGTATCGGTTTGAGTGAAATCGATGGCGTTGGGCTCACAGGCGTCAGCGCAGGGCTTTTTGCATTTGCCGGTCTTCAACTCGACGCAGGTCTCGGGGTCGATAACGGCCACCAGCGGCGTCGCCTGCGGGAAAGGAATGTAGACCGGTTTGCGCTTGCTCAGACCCTGGTTGAATTCATCGGGGAACTTGCCCTTCTTAAAGATGCAGGCCTCGATGCACTCGGAGCAACCCACGCAGAGATTCTCATCGACATAGCGCGGTTTCCGTTTGACCTTGACCTTGAAGTTTCCCACAAAGCCGTCCACCTCGACCACCTCGCTATAGGTCCAGAGAGTGATATTGGGGTGAGCACGCACCGCTGACATCTTCGGCGTGAGAATGCAGGCCGAGCAGTCGAGAGTGGGGAAGGTCTTGTCAAATTTGGCCATGTGTCCGCCGATCGTCGGTTCCCGCTCGACCAGGTAGACCTTTTTGCCGGCATCGGCGGCCGTTAAAGCGGCATGGATTCCGGCGATACCGCCGCCGACCACGAGAACGTTGGGGTTGACCGGAACCTGGGTCATTTCCAGCGGTTCGTGCAGGGCCACCCGTTCGACCGCGGCCGCGATGAGGGCCTTGGCTTTTTCCGTAGCTTCCTTTTTGTCGGCCGTCACCCAGCTTACGTGTTCGCGGATATTGGCCATCTGAAACATAAACGGGTTACCGCCACCCTTGGCGACGGCACGGCGGAAAGTTGCCTCGTGCATCAGGGGAGAACAGGAAGCCACCACGACGCGATTTACGCGTCCCGATGACACGTCAGCGGCGATGATCTCCTGCCCCGGGTCGGAACACATGAACTTGTATTCTTTGGTTAACGTCACGTGTGGCAGTTTCTTGGCGAATTCGGCTGCTTCGAAGACGTCAACGGTGTGAGCGATGTTGACACCACAATGACAGATGTAAACGCCGATCTTGACGTCGCTTTTGCCTTGATTATCAACTGTTGACATGGCGACCTCCTGCATCTGCGACTGCTTCGACTGACTTTGGCAGGGGCACGAAAAGACGATGGAGCCCCAGCTTGCGGGGTGATAGACCGAAAGCCACACCGATCAACTGTGTGAAGAATGCCACTGGCATATTGATCGGCTGTCCAAAGCGGCGCCCCATCTTGGTCTGGTAACATTCGAGATTGAACTGGCAGAGGGGACAAGCGGTGGCTATGACCGTGGCACCGCGCCGGGCGGCTTCGTTGAGTATCATGTAACTGAGCCTGAGGCCCTGATCCTCGTAAGTCCCGGTCAGGGAACCGCCGCAACAGCGCGTCTTGAGCGGCCAGTCAACGACCTCGCCGCCCAGTGCCTTGATGATTTTGTCCATCGTGACCGGCTGGTGCTGGTCGTCAAAGTCGGCATACGGGCGAACCAACTGGCAGCCGTAATAACAGGCGACCCGGTGGCCAGCGAGAGGTTGCTTGACTTTTTCGGTAATCTTATCAAGGCCGATTTCGTTCACCAGGATATCCAGGGGATGCCTGACACGAACGCGGCCCTCGTATTCCAGACCGGCCGCAGACAGTGCGTTGTTGACTTTCTCTCTGATCTCCCTGTGCTCAGCAAGGTACTTGTGCGCCTTGTTCAGTCCCAGATAACAGGCGGCACACGGAACAACCAGGTCCGGCGTGGCGGTATCGCCCCCTTGGCGTTCGGCCAGCGCCAGATTGCGGGCACTCAGGGTGAATGCCTTCAATTCGCTGATCGACATATAGGCGGTGGCGCCGCAACAATTCCAGTCCTCAAGCTCTTCCAGCGGTGCTCCGAGCGCCTCAAAAACGGCCACCACTGACTCGCCGTACGCCTTGCCGGTGCTCTGAGACGAACAGCCGGGGTAGTAAAGGTACTTCATGCTATCTCCCTTTCCTCGGCCTGCAGTTCG
>JAUXBJ010000032.1 GCA_030619425.1 bacterium | reverse complement strand
GGTTCATATACGCATGTTCTTCCCGATTATAGAGAGGACAAAGGAGGAATTACCGTAAAAGATCTGTCCCGCTCAGGCATCAAAATCAAACTCAATGTTGAGAAAGAATTCAAAATAGGCGATATTCTTTTAGTGGAATTTCAACTTAATGATAAGCAAAGGTCAGTAATTAAAAAGAATGCGGTAATAAAAAAAATATCTGATCCTTACCTGGGTCTTGAGTTTAATTCTATAGATTCTTCTGACCCAAGTGATAAGGCAATCGGTTTTTATATGTTTGATTAGTGAAAGTTGCTAAAGATTTCCACAGGTTTTCCGATATAGTAAATAAGTCAGACAAATTATTTGTTCAAAGGAGCGGAATATGCACACCTGTACTTACTGCGGAAAAACACACAATGTCGGATTTATTTCAACACGACTGGCTGGAACAGATGGAGTTTCACTGGAAACCGAAAAATGGGCGGATGTTTTTGAAAATGAAGGGTTTAGATGTTTTTATTTTGCAGGAGAGCTTGACAGGACGCGCCGCCAGTCCGGTGTGCTGAGTTCCCAACCGAGGAATGTGAAGATCCGTTCAAGTTCGGAGCGCGGGCACATGACCAAATTTTCATAGGCCACGGGTAACACCCGATCGTCACGGGCTGCCGTCGCCAGCGCAATGCGGTTCTCCAGTGCCCATCGGGCGGCGAGGCGTTTCACTGGTGTATCAAGAACAGCCGGTGTGAGTTGCTCAAGGTCCTGCAGGTGGTCTTGCACCAGTTCTGGTTGCTGAAGCAGCAACTCGACGACGTTTCGCTTTGTCCCCCACTGTCGACTCGCCTGGCTGGCGACCGTCGCGCAAGGGTGTCGCACCAGGAGCACGATGCGCAGGTCAAAGGTCCTGGCCAGCCAACCCAGCATGAGGTTGGATCGTATCTCCTTGACGACCAGCCGCTTGCCGGTGAGTGCACGCCACAGGGCGTGCGGACGATCATGTGCTTGTCTCCCGGCGAAGAGGGTGCGTCGGGTGAATCCGGAACCACCGAGGATGTGCTCTATGTAGCGCTTCCACGAGGGGATTTCCGCATCGGTACGGAAGTAGTAGCGGTCGCTGGCATCAGAGATTTGGGGTGTCAAATCCGGGGGGAATTGTGCGTACCAGGAATGAAAAGGCTCATACAGGAGCGCGGATCCACGCGGCGCGGCCAGTACAAGGCCAAGCCAGGTGGTGCCGCTGCGACCGCTACCTGCCACCCACACCCTCGACTCTACTGATCTCATGTGCTAGTCTACAAAAAGGTATTAAAAAGGTATTATGGTGGAGAATAAAAAACATCGCAAGGCAACATCTCTAATTGCCCTGCCTGCATCACCCGCAGCCGCCGGCATTTACGCTTAGGGTTGTCGCGATGCACCGGAAGCCGGATATCTCGCTGATTGTTTCCAGCTTCGAGCGCCCGGCAAACTTGCTACGGTGCCTGCATTCTATCGCTGTACAAAAAGGGGTTAAAGACCGCATCGAAGTGGTCGTTGCCGACGACGGTTCCCGCAGTGAGACCGAGGAACTGGTGTGCCGGTTCGGTCGCTCGGTAGATTTCCCGATCAAGTTTACGTCTCATGAGCACAATGGTTTTCGGCTCTCTCAGTGCCGCAATGAGGGAGTGCTGGCCTCGACAGCAGACTACCTGTTATTCACGGATGCCGATTGTGTCCTGCCGAGCGATCATGTGTCTATCCACCTGCAATCCTGCCGCCGCGGTCGCGTAGTAGCGGGCCATTGTTATCGTCTTGATGCCGAGGCGAGCGACAGGCTCTCCTTAGAGAGAATCCGATCGGGAAATTTGTTCCCGTTGGTCAAGCGCCGCGAGGTGAGGCGGGCGTATTGGAAGAGAGTTAAGGCCAGGGCTTACGAATTATTGCGTGTATCAATGCGCCCCCGGCTGTCGGGTAGCAACATAGGTGTGTGGCGGGCGGACTGCGAGCGTATCAACGGGTTCGATGAGAACTTCGTGGGGTGGGGGATGGAGGACACTGACTTCCAGCATCGCCTTGAGTCCATCGGGGTTCGGAGCAACCTGGCCAGGACAGGGGTTTATCATCTCTGGCATCCGCAACACCCGACGTACCGCAAGAATTCAATGGGTACGGCGAACTATGATTACTACCATAGGCCTGGAACGATCCTGTCCCTGTGCGAGAACGGTTTGAACGAGAGAAGACTGGCGACCCTGGCCTGCAACACCTTCGATGCCCCATTGCCGCTTGCGGCAGGTGTTATGTCAAAGGAGATTCGAGTTGTTGCACAGACCTGAAGAGGTCGAATCTGCGAGGGCCACGAATCAAGCCGTCGCTGTTCTCATCCCGACTCTCGGGCGCCCCAATCACGTCCAGCCGTTGCTCGACAACCTGAACGCTACCACCGCTTGCGACTTCACTGTCTATTTTGTCGTGGAGCAAGACGACCTGCAGACGATTGAAGCTGTAAGACAGGCCAGGGTCGGGTTGATCTTCAACGACGGTCAGCCTACCTATGCCTCCTGTATCAACACGGCCTACCGCAAGACGGACGAGCCCTATCTGTTCCTGGGTTCGGACGACATCGTCTTTGTGGACCGTTGGCTCGAAGAGGCCGTGGCCGAAATGGCAGATCCGAGGGTCGGCGTGGTAGGCACGGCAGATCCGCGCCACCCTCTGCCGGATCATTCCGCACACTCACTAGTCAGGAGACGCTATATCGAAGAGCAAAGCGGGTGCATGGGTCTCCGCGACACTGTACTCTATCCCTACCGGCACGGCTTTACGGATCACGAACTAGTCGGGGTCTCGAAATCGCGGCACGCCTACGCCTATTGCGAGGGCTCACGGGTCGAGCATCATCACCCCGGATGGGATAGCCTGGGCAGGGTTCGTGGTGGCTCAACACTGGACGCCACCTACAGGAAGGGGAATCGGTATCACCGGCTGGACACCATGACCTTCATCGAGCGGTCCCGAATGTGGAGCTACCTGATCGATAACCCTGGTCCCGTCGATATCCGTATCCAGAAGTTTATTCGCCGCAACCGCGGCATACGCGGGGCCGTGCGATTCGGCCTGCGACGGCTCACTGACGCAATCTCGGAGGGCTTAGGCCGTTGACGCTGCACATCATTTGTGAACGTGATGTCGGATTGTTCTCGTTGATCCAGCAGGTCATCGCGCACATCCCGTGGTCTGCCCACGCAGGACGCACCCCGGTTGTCTTTTTCGAGGGCCGCTGCTGTTACTGGGTGCCGCAAGACTACCGCAGTCGCTCAACGGTGTGGGAATATTACTTCGAGCCTCTGGACTGGAATTGTCCGGCCGATTCGATACCGAGGAAAGTTCGCTCTGCTCTGGCGGAACGCTTCCCGGTCCCGCGTGATGTGGGGTTCTGGCTGGATCAAAACACCTGGGTCTCGAACCACTACGGAGATCACCCGCAGCTGAAGGGAAAGACGCTGGCAATTCCGTACGAGTGGCAGGATCCGGATGCGGCGATGCGTGAGCGCGCGGCGCGACTGATCCAGGAGTACCTGCGGCCCAGGGCATATATCACCGAGAAGGTCGACGCCTATTTCGACGAACACATGGCCGGCCGACCCGTGATAGGCATACAGATCAGGGGTACGGATGCCATATCAAAGAGTGAGGACCGCGCACATCGCAAGGACTCTCTAATACTCGAAAATTACAGGCAAGAAGTCGAGAGGTGTCTGTTGTCGACCCCCGACGCCCATCTGTTCGTCGCGACGGATGACCAGCAATCGCTGGCGTTTATGACCGACGCGTTCGGGGGCCGGGTGATCGCTTACGATAGCCACCGCCACGTGGCGGGCGAGGCAGCCGGCCGCGGCCCCACAGGGTGTATCATGCCGACGTACGTGACGCGCGACCGATCGCTCGCGGCGCGCAACGGGGAGGAGGCCGTCATCGAGTACCTGCTGCTGACCCGCTGCATTTGCCTGATCCACAACGGTTCGAGTCTTGCGCGCACGGTGCTCCTGAACAATCCCGCACTACCCCACGTCAACACACACCGCAAGAACAAGCTGCTCGCGCACGTGCAGACGCTCTCATTTAAGAAGCTACGACGGACGGTCAAGCGTGCCCTGCGGCGGGTATCCACAGCGAGACTGGAGAATCGGACGGATGCCTGACGGGTCACCCAGGTACCACCTGATTCAGCATATTGATGGGAACGCGGGATTCTGCGCGATGCTAACCTACACGCTGAACGGGATCCGTATGGCCGTGCGGGATGGGGCGATCCCGGTGGTCTACTACGGGCGGGAGGCGACACGGTTCTTCTATGATCCCTCGCACGGGGAGAATGTGTGGGAGTATTACTTCGAGCCGGTGTCGAGCATTGGGTACGAGCAACTGCGAACGACCCTCGACCGCAACGAGCTCTCAGCGGATCAGGTCCATTCCTTCACCAAAAGGCAGATTTGCAACTGGCACCATAGCGATCTCGATCGCATCGCAACATTCTGGGCGAAGGATGCGCCTGACGATCCGACCGCCTGGATGGAAGCCAAGCGCGCGCTGGGGCGCGAGTACGTCTCCGAATACATCCGCGTGAAACCTCACATCACTGCGAAGGTTGATGCCTTCTGGCGCGACTGGATACAGCTGCAGTTCACGATCGGCGTTCACATCCGCGGGACGGACTTTGCTTACGCCGAACCGACGAGCCCCCAGGCGTACTTCGACGCGATCGACCAATACCTGGCGAACCGTGGCACCGACCCGTACCGGATCTTCCTCGCAACGGACCAGAACCAGTTCGTCGACCTTTTCCGTGAACGTTATGGTGAGCGGCTCATCACCTACGATTGCCTGCGGTCAAATCGTCGGCGACCCCCTTTCAAATTCTCGTCGGAGAGCCCGTTCAAGCGCGGTGAGGATGTCCTGATCGACGTCTTGCTACTTTCGCGCTGCGACTTCCTCTTCAAGGCGGCCGCAGCGGTCGGTGAATTCGCGCTCTGGTTCAACCCGTCGCTACGATGTTATGACTTCGCCCTCGAAAGCCGCTTCGATCCGCGACACTTCCGGCACCTCGTCAGTGCCTATCACAAGCTTGATATCGTCCAGTGGTCTCCGCCGTGGTGGTGTCCACGCCGATGGCGCCGGGAGCTGGAAGATCTCTGGCGCTCATTTCGTAGGAGGCTTCGGCGCTTCGCTCGCCACGATCCGACATGAGTGAGCAAAAATCGTTTTTCCTGATCCAACCGCCCCTGAAACACGCAGGCTTTTCAGCCTGCCTGCTGACCGTCCTGAACTATGTTCGCCATTGCGAGCGCGAAGGTTTGACGCCTGTCGTCCACATCGACGACGCCTGTGGCACCAGATTTTTAGACTCCAAGTACGGGGGCAATGTGTGGGAGCAGTACTTCGAACCGGTCGGCGCGTACTCCAGCTCGGACCTCCAGCGCATGTTGGCCGACCCGGCATGCGCGCAGATCGCATCGGAGTTACACCGGGTGGACGCGTCCATTGCTGCTCAAATTAAGACGAACTCGGACAGCATCTTCACTTGGATGTTCGGTCACTGGCGAACGGATATACCGGACAATTTGACCGCCTGGTTCGAGGAGCAGCGAAAGAAAGGGCGCGAAACGGTACGCAGCTACGTGCGGATCAAACCGCACATCCTGGAGAAGGTGGATCATTTCTTCGATCTCTACATGAAGGGAAGACACATGCTCGGTGTGCATATCCGAGGCACGGACTTGCACTACGCTCCCCCCGTCAGCCCGGCCGAGTATTTCGAGTCCATCGAGCGCTATCTCGAGGACAATCCCGACGCGCACATTTTCCTTGCCACGGATCAGGTTCAGTATCTGGAGTTGATCAAGAAACGATACGGGAGCATCGTGCACCACTACGATTGCCTCCGGTCCTCGACATCGACCGCACCGTTCAACAGCAAGGCAGGTTCACCGTACCAGAAGGGCGAAGATGTCCTGATTGACGTTCTCTTACTGTCGAGATGTGACTTTCTCATTCGGGGTGCTTCGAACATTCCCGAGATGGCGATCTTTTTCAGCGAGAACCTGGAATCGAAGGATCTGAGCCTGGATAAGCGATTCGCATTTGGCCAGGACTATTTGAGCCGATGGTCCTCTCTGGCGACACGCCCGGCATGGGAGATGATCAAGAACACGGACCTGGAGCAAGTGTCGAAGTATGCCGGATCCCAGAGCACACTACAAAAGCTCGCATACGAATGGCGAAGAGCCTGGGCGGTTGTGGTCAGGAACCGGAGGCGGTTTCGCAGAAGCCTGCGGCGGTTCTTAGGCATTCAGAAGTCGTAGCCGAATCGGTCGAGATCCTTCGTGTAGACGCATGCAACCGTGTCGATGAGATCCGGTGTGTAGAATAGACGGTAATGGGGCATGGCTGGCATTGCCCTGAGCTGAGCTTGCGAGCAGTCCGCGAAACACCCGGCGTGATCGCAGTCGGTATACTGCGATCGGTTGAGTTCGTGAAGATCCGCATTGATCCCGAACTCCTTGCCGAGCACTTTAAGATCGTCAGCAAGCCGCTCGAAACGCCCAATGAAATCCGGTTCGTGCCGACCCAGGAAGGTATATTGCGGGCGCCAGTGTGGATCCATCTCCATCGCGGGCATGGCGGCCACTTCACGCATGACGAATTCCCGGAAGGTGAGTTCCGAGTGCTCGGGCCAGCCCACGCCATAGATCCGTTTGCGGGCGTAATAGCGGATGCGCTTATCGACGCGATACCAACTGCCTTTGTTGAGTTTCTTCATGATGTTCCGATACTCGATCCCTCGGCCGACGATGCGGTTCAGGTAGCATGAAACCAGGCGGCTCCATGGGTTGCGCACGAAAGCGAAGAGGAACTTACGACTGTCCCGGAGCAGAGCGGGATCCTTGAGGAGATAGCGCTTGCCTTCGTTGCCGAGCCAGGCGTTGACCTTCCAGCTTACAGGATCAGGCTGGATGTCAATATCCGGCGAGGTCGTCAGAAACCAGATCTTGAGGCTGGTGCAGGCCACTTTGGGGATGGGAATGTAGATCAGATCGCGCGACTCATCGATGAGATAGGTATCCTCCGGGAAGGACAAGCTCTTCGTTCTTCTCATGAAAGATAAGGGCTGACCGTCGTTTTTTTTCTGTCCCGTCCGTTTCAAGAGAATACACTTGGTAGTATTACCAAACCCTCGCTGTTTTTTTACAATGCTTATATATAGTATTTTCCGATGAATTTCTACAGGTTATTCTACAGGTTATTCTTTTGTTCTCCAACCAGGATTGATATACTAAACGCCATGAGCGAGAGACGTATTACCGTTGGCGGAGCCGGTGGCTTCATTGGAGGCCACCTGGTTCGCCACCTTTTAGATACCGGACACACGACGATTCGAGCCGTTGACATTAAGCCACTGGACGACTGGTACCAGGTGTTTCCCGAGGCCGAGAACCTCCAGCTCGATCTACAAGATAAAAACAGTTGCTACCAGGCCTGCGATGACGCGTACTGGGTGTTTAATCTGGCCTGCGACATGGGTGGAATGGGTTTTATCGAAAATCACAAGGCTGCCTGTATGCTCTCTGTCCTGATCAATACGCACATGCTTATGACTGCCAGGGACTGCGGCGTCAAGCGATTCTTATACACATCGTCCGCCTGTGTGTACAAAGCGGACAAGCAAAACAGTCCGACAGTCACTGCCCTCAAGGAGAGCGACGTGTATCCCGCCATGCCCGAAGACGGCTATGGCTGGGAGAAACTTTTCAGCGAGCGCATGTGCCGCCACTTCACTGAGGATTATGGCCTCCAGACTCGCGTCGCCCGCTATCACAACGCCTACGGCCCGCATGGCACATGGGACGGTGGCCGGGAGAAGGCTCCCGCCGCGATATGCCGCAAGGTCATCCAGGCGAAGCTGAACGGGCTGGACACTATTGAGATATGGGGTGATGGCAAGCAGACACGCAGCTTCATGTTCATCGACGACTGCATCGAAGGCACAATGCGGCTGATGAGTTCCGACGTAACCGAGCCGCTCAACATCGGCAGCCATCAGCTCGTCACGGTGAATCAGCTCGTTGATGTCGTCGAGGATATCGCCGGCATCAAATTGGAACGCACACACCTGCTAGATGCGCCCCAGGGTGTGCGTGGCCGAAACAGCGACAACACCCTGGTCCGGGAGCTGCTCGGATGGGAACCGCGGACCCTACTGGAAGAGGGAATGCAGAAAACCTACAACTGGATTTACGATCAGATCGTGAGCGGTGCTCGTTCCCATTGAAGATCTCCATCGATAATAATTTCCTGTTCGTCCATATCCCGAGGACCGCGGGAAGCAGCATATCGTCGGCCCTTTCACCCTTTAGTATCGCGGAACGGAAGAGATACCCTCTTAAGGCGCTGTCAAAACTTGGTCTGGTTCCCGACTGGACCTGGTACGACTATCGTATGCACCTGCCCTTGTCTGTGATACAAAGGCGTCTCCCCAGAGATGTTTATGGCGCCATGCTGAAGTTCGCGGTGGTCCGTAATCCCTGGGATCGTATGGTCTCCCTGTACCACCGGCAACGGCGCAGAAGTATCAATAGGAAGTGCAAGTACAAGCGCCGCGACCCCAGCAGCTTTGCTGAATATATCCGCTGGGAGGCCTCGAGAATTGGCACCAAGCCGGGAGTATCGCAGCTGGATATGATTGCCATAGATAAGAAGATTGGGACCGATCGGATCCTTCGCTTCGAGAATCTTTATGAGGACTGGGCAACGCTGATGGAAGATCTGGGGATCCAGTCAGTATTACCTCATATGAACCGGACCGATCACCAGGACTGGAGGAAGTACTATGGGGATAAAGAGGCGGCATTGGTGGCTACCCACTGGTCAGGTGACATCGAGGCCTTTGGCTATACATTCGACAGTTAATCACAAGCTGCGAGACTCAAGCTTGTTGTGGCTAGGATAGCACTGATAATGCGTGTTTTAGCAAATAACAAGCTCATCCGGAACTATCTGCGTGGGCATTCCACGCGGAAGCTCCACCTGGGTTGTGGCCACAACAGCATAGATGGTTGGCTGAACTCCGATCATCGTCCTAAATCGAGGAACATCCTTCGCCTTGATGTCACCAAGCGATTTCCGTTCGAGGACAACCTGTTCTCTTATGTGTATAGCGAGCATATAATTGAACACCTTACGTATTCTCAGGGCGCGCAGATGTTGAGAGAGTGTTTTCGTATACTGAAGCCAAACAGCAGGATCCGCATATCAACACCTGATCTATCATTCTTGCTGCGGCTGTACGACGAAGACAGATCGGATCTGCATGAACGATATATCGAGTGGGCCACGAAGACACATGTGAAGGACGCTCCGTATTGCGACGCCACGTTCGTCATAAACAACTTTGTCAGGAATTGGGGGCATATGTTTATTTATGATGAACCAACGCTACGTTTCGCGCTCGCGAAAGCCGGATTTTCGGAGATTGTCAGATGTGAGTGCAAAGCCAGTGAGTATGTTGAGCTCCAAGGCCTGGAGAATGAAGCGCGGATGCCTCAGGGTTTTCTGGCGCTGGAATCGCTCATACT
>JAUXBJ010000339.1 GCA_030619425.1 bacterium | reverse complement strand
TGAAGGCATTACCGGTGAAGTCGGGTCGATCGACATCCTCGTAGCCAATAGTGGTGGGCCGTCACCCGGGCAGTTTCTCGATCTGACAGCGGAGCAGTGGAGTGAGGCCGGGGAATTGCTGATTGGCTCAGCCACGCGCCTCACTCGCGCCGTAATGCCAGGCATGATAGAGAAGAAATGGGGACGGGTGATCTATATCACCTCGGTTGCCGTGCTGCAGCCGGTTGACAATCTGATTTTGTCGAACAGTTATCGCGCCGGTGTTACCGGTTTGTGTAAAACCTTGTCGAACAACTACGCTCGCCACGGCATTACGTTCAACTGTGTCTGTCCCGGTTACACGGCCACCGAGCGACTACTGAGTCTGGCTGACTCGATTGCTGCCGACAGCGGAAAAACGCAACAGGAGGTGATGGACCAGTTCGCCGCTGCCTGCCCCTCCGCTCGACTTGGACAACCCGATGAGTTGGCCGCGCTGATTACTTTCCTGGCCGGCGACAGGGCAGCCTACATCACCGGGACCAGCATTCCGGTCGACGGCGGTCTGCACCGAAGTCTTCTGTGATGAATGAGGGCGGGTGATCAGATCAGCGACAAAGCGATACCATCAGCAGCCAAACTAATCGCAGCTATCGCTCTGTTGCAGGGGGTGGCGTCGTTTGCCTATCCCGTTGCCAAGTACGGATTGGCGATCATTGAGCCGTTCACGTTTGCTTTCTATCGTTTCGTGCTCGCCTCCGGTCTGCTCATGTTGTTGACGGGCCTGAGGAAACACGACGTCGCCATTGAAAGGAAAGACTACCCGCGCATCCTTCTGTTGGGTATTCTCATCATCCCGCTCAATCAGACGCTCTTCCTGGTTGGGCAGTCGCTAACGGCGGCCGGTCATGGCGCTTTTCTGTTCGCGACCAGTCCCATCTGGATATTCATCCTGGCTCTGATGCACCTGCGTGAGCGATTTCGCTGGAGTCGCTTGATCGGCGTTACCGTGGCCTTGGCGGGGGTGACCACAATAATGCTGTCAGGCGCCATCGAAGTGGGTCGTGAGTACCTTTGGGGGGATGTTATCATCCTGGTGTCGGTAATCGCCTGGGCCTACTATACGGTAATCGGCAAGCCACTCGTGCTGAAGTACGGCGCTCTCCGGATGACCGCCTACGCTCTGACAGCCGGCTCGGTGATGTACTTTCCATACGGACTGTATCGCGCGGCGAATTTCGATTACAGCGCCGTGACTGTCGGCGCCTGGGGTGCGGTTGCTTTCATGGCGATCGGGCTTTCGTTGGTTGTATATGTGCTGTGGTACTGGGTTCTGAAGTACATGGAAGCCTCGCGCATCGCTGTCTACCATAATGCCCAGCCGGTGATCGCCACTGCAGTTTCATACTTGTGGTTGGGTGAACAGATCGGAGAGTGGTTTATTGCCGGTGGTCTGGCCGTACTGGTTGGACTCGCCATCTCAGAGCTATCGAGAAAACGATCTTCTCCACAATAGAAAAAGCCGGGTGCTCAAAACACCCGGCTTGGTTTCACAAAGGCTGTGATTCTTAGAAGCTGGCCTTCAGTGTCCAATACTGGTTAGCGTCGAACACTTCAGTTTGGGTCCAGCAGTACTCCAGGGTCAGATCGGTGGTTCCCAGGGGAACCATCACTCCGAGTCCAAGCGTGGCGCCGTACAGCCAGTTCTCCTGGTCGGCGTAGTTGTATCCGCCCCTGACGAAATACCGTTGGTCATAGGCGTATTCCAAGCCTCCCTGCCACATGTCCATGGACTGGTTGTTGGCGCGGAAGTTCGCAGTGGCGGTAGCCGAGCTCATGTCATCGGAATAGAAGTTATAGGCTGTCCCGATATTGAGCGAAGTCGGCAACTCACTGGAGGCGTTCCGGGAAGAGGCCGGGCGCTTTTCGTCCGCCGGAATTCGGTCGAAACCTCTGCCGCTGAAAACCAGGTCCGGGCCATAGTTCTTCATGACAAATCCCAGCGTTAATCCGGGAAACCTCGTTTCATAAGTGAATCCGAAGTCAAAGGCGATTCCGGTGGCATCCACCTCAAAGATAGTCTCTCGAATAATATTGCCGGTGATGCCGAAATTGACACTGGCGGTAAGCGCTCTTGAATAAGTCAGACCGAGCACAGCCAGGGTTGGACTGAACACGCGTCCGGTTCCATCCGGAAAGGCTTCCGTCGTCTCTTCCCATTCCCCGGCATTCACCACCTTTACGGCCACTCCAACGACCCCAAAGTCCTCGATACTTGTACCGAGTGCGAAGTACTCGACGTCGATATCGGCAATGTACGGTAGATGCGTGAACATTGCCTCGGTACCCTGAAGGTTCGCCAGTCCGGCTGGATTCCAGTAGATGGCATCCACGCCATTGGAACTAGCCACTACCGAGCCACCCATGGCAGCGCCACGGGAACCGGCCGGTATCAGCAGTTCCTGTCCTCCGGCGGTACCTATTCTATCGGCGTTCCCCGCGTAGGCTGAATTCAGTCCCACGGCAAGGATCACCATCACTAACAGGAATATTTTGTGTTTCATATTACCTTACCTTCCGTGACTAATACTGATCTAACAGCTCTACCTCGGTGAAGATGGCCATTTTGCCGATCTTCTGACCGAAGGCGGGTGCGTCGACTACATAGATATAGATTCCTGACCCCACCGGAACCCCGCTCGAATTGAGAAGATCCCAGGTAAGTTCAGTCGCAGCTATATCTTCCTTCTCAACACTCCTCACCAGATCGCCGCCGAGGTTGTAGATGTCTATTCTGCATTCAGCGGGCAGATTGATGAACTTCATGTTGCGATTGTAAAGACCGTCGTCATACTCCGAGTACAGATAGTACGGATTCGGCACGGCCTTGATGTTGTCCAGCAGGTCTTCAGCCCCGGTGGTCGCTACACTCGGCTCATAGCCGAACGTGGTGAAACTGTATACGTCACCGGCCCCATTAGGTTTAGCGGTAGAAATCCTGAAGATAGTACCTTGCTCCGGCACATCCTGGGTGAACGGAGGTTCAACGCCGCCATTCCAACTAACCAGAACGGTTCTGGCGAATACTTCGTCACCCAAGAACGCATAAGTTTTCGCACCGAGGAAATCAGCCTCGTTAGCCAGGTATCCGGCTTCGCCAGGTGACATATCGGTGGGAGTATACCAGTAAACCCAATCGGTGAACGGATCGTTGTCACCGCCGGAGACAGAATGTTCAAAGTCACCACTGCCGGTGGCCGTGTCTCCCCAGCTCTCCAGAGCATAGATGTTGTCACCAGACCAATCAGGATTAGCGTCGTCGATGATAAGAGGGAACAAACGGACATCATCACTGAGGTCATCCGGCGTTCCGATACCAGAGTTCCACAACTCGAACGGTACCCAGAAGACGTTATCATCAACGAAGGCTTCGATTGCATAACCGCCGTTCACTCCCGGACTGGCATTGTCGCCGGTGAAGCGCATCTCATAGTCGCAAGCGCCGATGACAGGGAGATTACCTCCGTCGC
>JAUXBJ010000218.1 GCA_030619425.1 bacterium | reverse complement strand
GTACGATGTAGTAGGTCAGGAGCGAGCCTGCCCTGAGCGGAGTCGAAGGGTGCTCCTGACGACAGAGGAGAATTCAGTAGGGCAGGATCCCTGTGATCCTGCCACGCGCGAAGCGCGAAAAGCAGGCTTGCCTGTCAGGTTCCAAGGAACCTGCCCTGCAAGACTGATCTGCCGCGGATGTCGAAACCCGCCTGCGATCCTTCGGACCAAATGTCACTGTTCAACCCATAGATTCTTGGGGAAAGTCCAAGCGTTTTTTGTGTTGCCGCTTGAGGCAGACTGCGTAGATTAACAAGATGGCTGAGACAAAACTTCTGGTGGTAGATGACGAGGCCGGGCAGCGTGAGATGCTGGCCGGGTATCTGTCCAAGAAAGGGTTTGAGGTTCACACCTTTGCCTCCGGCGCCAAGGCGTTGGAGGAATATCATCACGTTTTTTCGCCTTTGGCTATCGTCGATATGAAGATGCCGGGAATGACCGGACTGGAGTTGTTGGGAAAACTTCGTGAGATCAACCCGTTCATCCAGGTTCTGGTGTTGACGGCGTTCGGATCGGTCGAGACAGCGGTGGCCGCTATCAAGGCGGGGGCGTTCGACTATCTGACCAAACCGGTCGAGAATCTTGATGAACTTCTGCTGAAACTTGAGAAAGCAGTACAGCAGAACCGTCTTGTCGTTGAGCACAAAGTGATGAGCGAACGACTGGCCGAAGTTTTTCCCACCTCGGAAATGATCGGTGAATCGCCGGCCATGATCAGAGTGAAGGAACTGGTATCGCTGGTGGCGCCCAAAGATGCGACCGTCCTGATTACGGGACCATCGGGAACGGGCAAGGAGTTGGTGGCGCGGGCTATTCACGCTCTTTCACCGCGAGCAGATAAAGAGTTGGTCGCGATCAACTGCGCCGCTTTCCCGGAAACCTTACTCGAATCGGAACTGTTCGGCTTCGAAAAGGGAGCCTTCACCGGCGCCGATCGCGCCAAACAAGGCCGGTTCGAACTGGCCGACGGTGGCACTTTGTTCCTCGACGAGATCGGCGAGATGCCACCTACCATGCAGGTCAAGCTGTTGCGCGTGCTGGAGGAGCGCAGGATTCAACGTCTCGGATCGGTCAAGGAGATTCCGCTCGATATCAGAATCATCACCGCTACCAACCGCGATCTGTTGAAGGCGATGGCTCAGGGCAGCTTCCGTGACGATTTGTACTACCGGTTGAATGTGATAACGATCGACATGCCTCCTCTGGTCGAACGAGCCGGCGATATCCTGCTGTTGACCGAGAAGTTTGTCGAACGGTTCAGCCGCAAGATCGGCAAGGAAATTACCGGCGTTGACAGTGAAGCGGCTGAACTGCTGGTCCGGTACAACTGGCCGGGGAATGTTCGCGAACTGGAGAACATTATCGAGCGAGCCGTCGTGTTGACACGTTCGGACCGTATTACCAGGGAAGACTTGACCGGGCTCACCATCAAGGACGATACAGGCGCCGCCGAGACGGTGATACCATTGTCCGACATGGAAAAGCGTCACATCAGACACTGTCTCGACCAACTGGACTGGAATCTCGGACTCTGCGCTGAGAAATTGGGCATCCACCGCAATACTCTGCGGGCCAAAATCAAAGAATATAACCTCCAGAAAAGCTGACTACTTTTTGTGCGGGGCAAGGGGAACGCGCACAAATTTTGTGCGTAGTGGCGCTCCGGGAGCCTCAGTGCGTATAGTTAACTCATGGCCACACAGGCCGTTATGGCTGTTGGCACGCTGTTTGTATTAGTTGAAGGCGGAACTTGAAAGATTTGGGAAGGAGATCGACATGGAACTGATGAAGAGATCGATACTGGCACTGGTGCTGATGAGTTTGATGGTTGCCGGATGTTCAAATGACGAAGTAGTCGCTGTCTACGATCCGCCCCCACAGCCACCGCAGGGTGTATTCTCTATCACCGGCAACGATTCCGTTTTCATATACTGGACCGCACCCTACGAGGGTGACATTACGCACTTCGAGGTCTTTCGCTCCTTTTACGAGTTCACCGACTACGAGCTAATCGCGGTTGTCGAGGCTTGGCCGAATCCCGACCTGGACCTGATCTACTACGAACCGGGCTACATCGATGACAGCGTCACCAACGGCACCACGTATTTTTACGCCGTTACCTCGATTGACGAAGCCGGGCAGCAGTCCGAGTTGTCGGCGGAGTCGGTCTTTGACACCCCGCGCCCGGACGGTCGAGTCACTTTGTACGATGAAGCTGTCAAGCCGGATTCCGGAGCCTTCGACTTCTCCACGGCCTCGATAGTCGGTTCCGCCGATGCATCCGCGGACGTGTACATTGACCGCGCTGGTGTTGTGTTCTACATCAACGTGACCAGTGACGTTGATGTCATTCTGCAGCCGATGGGGTTCCACGCCAGTTTCGACGGTGTCGGCTGGGCGCCCTGGGCACCAGACGAAGGCTGGTCATATAACGGTTGGGCTGAGATCGTGCCCGGCAATATTTATGTGATAGCCATAAGGGATACCCACGGTGACTGGAACTACGCCAAACTGCGCGTCCTGGCCGAAGGGGCCGACGCGGTGATGTTCCAGTGGGCCTACCAGGAAGACAAGAATAACCCCGAACTGGCGCCGCCGGTTGTTGGCGACCCGGTTTGTCAACAGGAGCAAGCCAGTCGTTAGGGACTATAAGATATTGATCTGAGGATCATTGAAAGGAAGGTGACTGAAATGTTACGCAGATATTCTAAGACGGTGGCGACGGCGACACTGATGTGTTTCGCGGTTGCCGGCATGGTGGTCGCTCAGGACCTCCAGCGCGACTACGACAACGACGGGAACTACCTCGAAAATATCCGCATCGACCGTTACCTTGATGCGGAGGTGTGGACCAACCATCTCGACGGTGACTTCCACGTCGGTGACAATGTGGTCATCAACTATCGCACCAACCGTGACGCCTTCGTGGCCATCTACTCGATCGACACCAGGGGACGGGTCAATCTGTTGTTCCCGACGGAACCGGGTCAGGACGGCTTCGTTCGCGGTGGGGTGACCAATTATCTGCCGGGCCCCAACGACGATTATGATCTGGTTGTTTCCGGTCCGGAAGGCGTTGAGAATATCCAGATCATTGCCTCGCGGGAACGGTTTCCTATCCCGGAGTGGTATCCGGTGTCGGGCCTGATCTGTGACTGGGACGACCGTCATGAGTTTTTGGACCATCTCAATGGTCGCTACTTCGTTCGATATGGCGGACAAAGTTTTGCATTCGATCGCACCGCTCTGTACGTTAACGAGTGGGAACCGACCTACTACAGACCGGTCTATTATCCTTACTATCCGTCGTGGACGGTGTGCGGCAATGCCTACTTTGACTATCCCTGGGGCGCCACGGTGTACATCAACGGCATCTACTGGGGTTGCACCCCGCTGTACATCCCGCGCATCTACGTGGGCTGGCACACGATTACCATCTATGACCACTGGGGTTACTGCTGGGAGCGCGATATTCACTTTTCACGCTATCACACGGTAGTGCTGAATCGCGACATCATTATTCCCCGTCCCACCGTTCTCTCCAAGTACAAGGAAGTCAGGCGGGTTGGATATCGTGATCCGGTGAAACACGGTTACCCGAAGTTCAAGGAGAAGCAGTCGGTCATGTCAAAAATGCCGGGGGTCAAGTCGAAGACCACTGTCACTTCGGGCGCCAAGATGGACTACACGCCGAGCGTTAACAAGAAGTACCTGCGCGGCAATGCCAAACTGGTGGCCACCGAGCGAGGGTATGAAACTGCCGGTGCGTTCATAGGCAAGAGTAAACGCGGCGCTCGCCCGAGCACAAAGACACTCGGTACGCCAAGCAAGAGCGGTGGCGCCGGCAGCGTCAAGTCGCGCCGGTCATCGGATGGTAATTATGACACAGGGAGCCGTAAGTCCGATTATGGCCGCGTAGGCTCTGGTGGCTCCAGCGGCAAGCCCGCTTCGGGGACCAAGAAAATCGATAGCCGCCCGGCTGACAAGCAGTCAAAGGGATACTATCAAAAGAAGTCCGGCTCCAAGACTCGCAAGAGCAGCACCCAACAGCCGAAGGTGCAGCGCAAGCAAGACAGTGGCAGCAAGGGTTCCAAACCGGCGATCAAATCCAGGCCGTCCGGCAAAAGTGGCGATTCGAGAAAAACCGGGACTGTGAAGCCCGCCACCAGCAAACCGAAGTCCAGTTCGGTCGGTACCAAGTCGACGACGACCAAGACCAGCAGTGGCAAAACCAAGAGCAGCGGTGGCAAGACCAAGAGCGGAGGCCGAAGGAAATGAGAACGGCTGGTGAAACTGTGAGGTCGGGTCGTGGCCTTGGTCTGGTCGAGGTCAGGATCCGGCCGACCGTCAGCCGGGGACAGAGATTCTCATTGACTTCGAGTTGCCGTTCGGTCATCTTAGTTGCGGAGGATGTGCAATGAAACGATTCATAGTCTTACTGGTAAGCATGGCCGTGCTGGTGGCCTTCTCCGGCGACGTTCTGGCCGTTAGCAAGAAAACCAAAAAGGACACCACTAAAACCAAGGTCGTCAAGCAAGAGAAGCCAAAAGTAAAGAAACCGGCTCCGTCGAAAACCGCCAAGAAGGTTACCAACGAGAAGAAATACGATAACTTCATCGACAAAAACAACAACGGCATTGATGATCGCAAAGAAAAGCTGGTTCCAAAAGCTGCCAAACAGGACGAAACCAAGAAGACCAAGAAGACCAAGAAGAAGAAATAG
>JAUXBJ010000121.1 GCA_030619425.1 bacterium | reverse complement strand
TTATGTCTTTTGTGCCTGAATCTTCGGAGAACGGTTATGAGCGTGTTGATCCCGACATTGATTTGTGGATATTGTCATATCCACCGATCTACGGTGCCAGGGTGACGGAGTCAATGGCCGCCTCCTGGAGTTGGGGATCGTGGCTAAAGTGCACCGCTACAGGCACTATTGCAGGGTGCGCCGGCGCCGCAGGAGGTTGTCTACTTGCTGGTCCCGGCTATGGTCATTGTGTGGCGGTCGGTTGTACTGGTTCGGCTGTCGCGTCGGCAGTTGGCTGTGCGCTTGGACAGTTGTGGTAAGAAAGAGAGAGAGGTTAGAATGCGTCCGGCTTCCAAACAAGGATTTATCAGAGGAGTGGTATATGCTCTTGTATTTATAATTGCGTCACGACTCTTAGGTTTAGATGAACTTTCCTGGTTAGAATCGATTCTTATCGCAATTGCTGGTGGAGTAGTAATAGCACTTCTTCTGGAACCGATTTTCAGAAAGATATACCCGAACCGTCGTAACCCCTCTGATAGATAGGAGCAGTCGAGCGCAGCACTTGCTATCCGGCTAAAGACTCTGACGCTTTGAACGTGCCCTCAGGCGACTGGCCTTACGGCACGACCATTCGTTGGTAGACGGCGATAGAGATTGCCGCGCTCCCTGCGACACGAGTGTCTTCAGTCGCTCGCAATGACGAGAAAGGGAGCTTTTTCAACTGGCCCGTCCGGGCGGGGTCGCCCCTGCATGACTACCGGTGCGACGCTCACAGGTGTGAATGCGACGATAAAGTAGCCAACTGCGACGCTAAACCGGTCAAATGCGTTGCTTTTGGGCTACGGTGCGTCGCTCGGTGGTTTGTCTCAAAGGGTCGTAGCGGGCCACCGTCTCACGGGACAGCCGGCGGGCTACTCGCCATCTTCGGCGAGCCGCGCCACACCGTCGAAAAACAGATCACCCGGCATGCGGCTGCGATCCGAGGCCGACCATCCGAGCGCGTGGGTCAGCCGAACCAGCGACCGGTAGAATCGGTAACGAGCATCTATGGCCGTCAGTCGCGCCTGCAGGGTGTTGCGCTGGGCGTCCAGCAGATCGATGAGCGGCATCCGGCCCGACTCATAGTCGCCGATCAACGATTGAAGCTCCGTCAACGACAACTCCCCGGCCCGGACGTAACTTGGCAGGCTGGCCCCCAGCGTGACCAGTTCGTCCCAACGAGTGAGTACTTCATGCATCACCCTGAGGCTGGCGTCGTCACGCGAATACTCCTCCCGGCTCAACAGCGCTTTCTGCTTGCTGTGCTCACGAAACCGATCAGCCCCCTGAAACAGCGGCAACCTGATTTCGGCGCGAGCCCACCATCGGTCGTAATACTCCGGCAGGCCGACCTCCTGATCCCAGTTCGCGTCAGTGTAATAGTATGAGGCCCTGAGTCCCAGGGTCGGGAAAAAACGGGCGCGATTCTGCGCCAGCAGCTTCTCCTGCAGGGTTATCCGCGCTCGGTGGACACCGACCGTCGGACTATTGGACAACGCTTCACTCACCAACAATTCGCTGACCTGCTCCTGGACCTTTTGATTGTCATAACGTGGAAACAGCCGTCGGTAGTCGCGCACCAGGTTCGGCTCGGCAAAAGCCGCTGTGTCCAGCGTCAGCTCGCTATGCCCGGGAAGATTGAACAACGAGTTCAGCAACACGCCGGCTGCCACCAGGTCGTTATCGCCGCGAACGACTCTGGCGTCAGCCTCATGTCGATTCTGTTCCCAGCGAGTGACGTCTCGGCCGGGGTCGCCCTCGATTTCTCGTCGCGTGAAAGCCAACTCCAGAAAGCGGCTGACCCTATTGCGATCTTCCTGGTACAACCCGAGGGCATCCCTCACTTGTAGATAGTTCAGGTAGGCCAGGGTTACAGCCAGTTCCAGATCGAGTTGCGATTGACGCAGGTTGATCTGTTCGATACCACGACGCTGGGCCGCAGCTTGAATCGCGCGAATCGCTTCCAGCGAGAAAACGGTCTGGTCCAGATCGATCCCGGACTCGTAGCCGTCGGATGCTATAGTGTTGCTGCCGTCAAAGTGAGTGATCGAAAACCGACCATACAAATGAGGAAGATATGCGCCATAGGCTTGTTTTGCCGCCTGGGCCGACGCCTCCAGAACGTCGTAGCGGGCCAGGTGGGAGGGATTGGCATCGATAGCCTGGTGCAGGGCATCGTTGAAACTGAAATAGCGGCTGTCTTCACTCGGGGGTGCGCGGACAATCCGGACCTCACGCTGCAGCGTGGTTGGGATCGTAACGCCGCACTGAGCAGCCGTTGCCTCGTTGATAGACAATCCCGGAGGAACATCGAAAACCACCGGCAGGTCGGCCGGGGTGGCTCCCTCGATTATTTTCACCACCTTGACGGCGGCCATCCGAGCCTGTGGAATCACCGAGAACCCACTGTTGCCGGCCAGCGCTCCGCGCTGCACCAGATAAGCCCCCTCCCATACAAATGTAGGCATCTTGTCCCGATTGGTCATGATAAAGAACTCGCGGATTTTGATGCCGTCCATTGCCCACATCGGAAACAGATAAACAGCGTCGACTTTCGAGGCCAGGCTGTGGTAGGCTTTGAAAAAGGCATAAGCGCCCTTATTGTCGTACCCTTCACCCATGACTACTTCAAAACCATGCTGTTCACCCAGCGACTGCAGTTTGGCCGTTATTTCGTTTTGCTCATCGCCGGTAGGGAAGTACAGCACACCGAGGCGTCGCACATTGATCAATCGGGTCAAGGCGTCAATATCGCGCGCCAGTTGTATCGGGCGCGCCTGCACCGTAAGATTCGGAGCTATCGGACGACCGGTTTTGTCCAGCAGTCCTTCAGCCATCGGATCGACTCGATTCAACACCACGATCGGTTTGTCGTACCCGGCCGCCAGCAAATCCTCCACCACCCACGGCCCCAAAGCCACGACCATATCGGCCTCTTCGAGTGCAACCAGTTCGGTCGCCAGAAGCCGACAACTGTCCCGCTTCCATTCGGCCGATTTGTATCCCTGCGGGATCGGTAAGATTTCGAAGCCGTCGGGAGTTAACTGCTGCAGTTGGTGGCTGAACTCATCACGCAGGATGTCATGCTCGAGGCAGCGACCGGCCTCAAAGAACGCCAGGTTGATCCGTTTCTTCTGTTGAGCCGCAGCCGTGAGTGTAAGAGTCACCAGCCAAAGACATACCAGCGATATCAGACTATAAGTTTTCGAACTAAACATCGTATCCCGTCATTTGGAGTTACTATTCATTGATGGGATAATAGTGAATTAGGTGCGACGGTTAAAGAAGAAATTGCGAAACCTGCTCATGCGGAACGATTTCGTGGGCGGCAGATGTGGACATCTGCCGTTCACAAAGTTGTTAATATGTCGCGTCGGGCGTCTCTGCCCGACGCCTTCTTGTGTGCAGTTAGGAGCCGTCAGGCAGAGACGCCTGACGGCACAACGCTTGAGATGGCCGCGCTCCTCCGCCGGCGGCGGAGTCGCTCGCAATGACGGTTTCTGGGACGCGCCCTTTCTTGTAGGTCAGGTTCCTTGGAACCTGACGGAATGCAGATGGCAGGGTCACTGCCATCCTGCCCAAGACCTCATCCTGATCTCATGAAAAGGTCGAGAACCTTGTTATCTTTTGGTAGAGTAAACAGCCAAAAGAAAGGCGGGGTGGCCCGCGGGCTTGCCCCGGGTTTGAAGTTGGCGGCTATGTTTTTGGCAATAGACTTTGCTTACGATGGAGACGTTAGGACTCTCTGGAAACCCACCGTCCGCCGCGGCGGAGATGGGCCACCCGGCCTCGAAATGTCACACCGACCGACGATGCACGAGGACGTACACCGGCCACACAACATGGGTACGTCGTTATGCAGGCTACTCAAGGGACAGCCTGCTATATCAAATTGTGATACTGTAAACTCTAATTCCCCTTTGAATCAAGCTGTCCATGTCCTATATTACAGGTTACATTTTTTGACGAGTTGAGATGGCAAATAGTCAACGAAATAGAAAAAACCAGCAGTATCTGCACGTAAAAGGTGCTCGCGAGCACAACCTTCGCAATATCGACGTCCGGATTCCGCGGAACAGCCTTACGGTAATCACGGGCCTGTCCGGTTCGGGCAAAAGCTCGCTGGCTTTTGATACTATTTACGCCGAGGGGCAAAGGCGATATGTCGAGTCGCTGTCGGCTTATGCCCGGCAGTTTTTGGGTTTGATGGAGAAACCGGACGTCGACTTTATCGAGGGATTGTCGCCCGCCATTTCCATCGAACAGAAGGGAACGGCCAAGAATCCCCGCTCGACGGTCGGCACCGTGACAGAGATTTACGACTACCTGAGATTGTTGTTCGCGCGGGTGGGTGTGCCGCACTGTGTCAAGTGCGGTCAGCCGATCACCCAGCAGACGGTGGAGCAGATTGTTGACTCGGTACTGACCTTCGAGGAAGGCGCCCGGCTGATGGTCCTGGCGCCGCTGGTGCGGGGCAAGAAGGGGGAGCACAAAGAGATTATCGATGAGGCGTTGCGTGGGGGATTCGTTCGGCTGCGCGTCGATGGTGATATTGTCGAGACCGACAGCGAGATCGAACTCGACAAGAAAAAGAAACACACCATTGAGGCGGTGATCGATCGACTGGTAGTCAAGACCAAATCAAAACGGCGACTCGCCGATTCAGTCGAGATCGGTCTCAAAACCGGCGGCGGCACCGTGCTGGTAAACATCAAGGGAAAGGACCTGCTTTTTTCCGAACAGTTTGCCTGCCTCAATTGCAATATCTCCTATGACGAACCAAGCCCACGTCTTTTTTCGTTCAATTCCCCTTTCGGCGCCTGCAAGGTGTGCGATGGTCTGGGACAGAAGATGGAGATCGACCCCGATCTGGTGCTGCGCGATCGCTCCCTGTCGATCTCCGAAGGCGTGATCCATCCCTGGGGCGGCGCTGAAATGTCCAATTGGTATCGCTACCAGTTGAAAGGTGTGGCCAGGCACTACAATTTCAAATTCGCAACGCCGTTCAATCAACTGTCGCAGAAGGTCCAGCAAGTCATTCTATATGGTTCCGGTCGTGAAGAGATAACCTTCGAGTTTGAGCATGTCTCCGGCAAAGGTAGAGGTTCCGGTGTCTACACGTCGTCATTCGAGGGTGTGAAACCGCATCTGGAACGTCGCTACAAGCAGACCGAATCGGCCGGCGTGCGGCAGTGGATTGAAAACTACATGTCGATTACCGACTGCCCGTCCTGTCACGGCGCGCGGCTGCGACCGGAAGCCCTGTCGGTCATTCTTGATCGCGAAACGATCGACAGTCTCACGGCCAAATCGATCAAGGATATCCGCAACTTCTTCCGACGGATCAACCTGACCAAGCGACAGCAGCTTATTGCTCGTCAGATTCTCAAAGAACTCAGAGAGCGGTTAGGTTTCCTTTGTGACGTTGGCCTGGATTATCTCACCCTCAGCCGTGCCGCGGCGACGCTGTCCGGCGGCGAGGCCCAGCGCATTCGGTTGGCCACCCAGATCGGGTCGCGTTTGGTCGGCGTGCTCTACATTCTCGATGAACCTTCGATCGGCCTGCATCAGCGCGACAATCGCAAACTGCTCAACACTCTCACCGAACTGCGCGATATCGGCAACACCGTGCTGGTCGTTGAACACGATCGCGAAACAATCGAGTCCGCCGACTATGTCATCGACCTGGGACCCGGCGCCGGTGTTCAAGGTGGCCGGGTCGTGGTGGCCGGGCGGCCGAATGTGATCAGGAGGTGCAAGAAATCTATTACCGGGCAGTACCTCTCCGGCGAGCGCTCAATCGAATCGCCGACCTTCCGCCGCGAACCTAACGGCAATTTCATCAAGTTGACCGGCGCTACCGGCAATAACCTCAAGAACGTCGATATTGATGTTCCCCTCGGTATTTTCGTCGTCATAACAGGGGTGTCCGGTTCGGGTAAATCGACCTTGATCAACGAAACACTCTATCGTCTGATGGCCCGACGTTTCTACAGTAGCCGCAAAGCGCCGCTGCCCTATAAAAGCATCGATGGGCTGGAACACATCGACAAAGTTATCGACATCAACCAATCCCCGATCGGGCGCACCCCGCGTTCCAACCCGGCCACCTACACCGGGGTGTTTACGCATATTCGTGACCTCTTTGCCGGCTTGCAGGAGGCGCGGGCGCGCGGATACCTGCCGGGACGGTTTTCATTCAATGTCAAGGGTGGTCGCTGTGCCGCCTGTGACGGCGACGGTATCATCAAGATCGAGATGCATTTCCTGCCCGACGTCTACGTACGATGCGATGTCTGCAAGGGAAAGCGTTATAGCCGCGAGACGCTGGAGGTAACGTTCAAAGGGAAGTCGATCGCCGATGTGCTCGATATGA
>JAUXBJ010000346.1 GCA_030619425.1 bacterium | reverse complement strand
TGCCCAGGTGTCGATCAAAACCGGTTTGCCCTCGGACTTGGCGCGCGCGAGTCCCTCGTCCAGCCCGGATACCCAGGTGATACCGTGCTCAGTCTGTCCGGAAGCTCCCTGCGAGACCGTTGGAAGCCATTGGGAAGCGGGAGGCAGGATCAACCCCTCCAGGAGGACGGTTCCTATGAGCAAGTAGGCGCCGACGAGAAAAGCGACGAAACCGAGGAATTTCTTCAGGCGCGCGAACATGCCGGACTCGGCGGTGAGACGATCCAGTCCGCCTCCAAAGACACCAAAAGCCAGCAGGACCAGACTGGTCAGGATAGCTAAGATGACCGGCGATATGATCGTTCGGAGGAAAAACAGCGCCATCAACAAAAGGACGAAGCCGAAAAACTTCTTGACGGATTCCATCCATTCGCCGGCGCGAGGCAGCGAGTTGATAGCTGATGAAAACGTACCGATGATGAGAAACAGCGTGCCCAGCCCCAGGGCAAAAACGAACAACACCAAAAATCCGACAATCGGCGAGCCGTGCGTTGCGATGTACAAGAGAATGCCGGCGACAAACGGTCCCACGCACGGCGACACCACCAGCGCCGCGACCACACCCAGGACGATGGCCCCACCGATTCCGCCACCCCCTTTGGTAGTCCCCAGTTTCTGTCTCAGGAACATCGGTACCTGCAACTCGTACAGCCCGAACATGGATAACGAGAACACTACAAAAACCACCGCGATGCCGATTACGACGGGTGTGCTGGCCAGCCAGGCGCCGAAAACACCGCCCACCAACGATACGATCAACCCCATGATGCCATACACAACCGCCATGGATCCCACATAGAATAGAGACATGATGAAACCGCGCCCAAGCGAGCGCTTCTGCCCGGCGAAAATACTGACGGTGATAGGGATCATCGGATAGGTGCAGGGGGAGAACGACAGAAGCAGTCCGGTCACGAAGGCCAGTCCCAGGGCGAGGAGGTATCCCCAGAACCCGTAGCGGTCGATCAGCCGCTGGAGATCGTTTTCCGGTTCAACCACGCCACCGGCCTGGCTCGGAGATTCATCGGCCTGTTCGGAGCCGGCAAAAATGTCGGTGTGTAACGGTGATCCCAGATGACCGACGGTTATCTCGAGGGTTGCCTCAAGGGTTTCGGGCGCGCGGCATGTTGAATCATCGCATGCTTGATAGGTGAAACTGAGCGGCAACCGGTGCCTGCCATCGTCCAGATCCTTATCCAGCGTTACGGCAAACACCACCACCACGCGATCACTGTAAACGGACATCTTCTCATCTAACAGCGCGGCGTCGTGGCCAGCCGGATACTTGATGTCGTGAGGCGTTGCACCGCTGATAGTGTCACACGAAAGCTGTACCGGGATCAGCCAATCCTGATACGGCAGAGCCGAATTGATGTGCCAACCTGGTTTTATGTCCGCGATCAGTGCCGCCTGATAGGTTTCGCCGGCCTCTACGCTCTCAAACGAAAGAACCGTTGACACCTCAACCAGTTGTTCTTCTTCGATCTGTTGAAAGCCTGAAAACTCTACTTCAGCTTGTGTAGTGCTGTAAAGCAGGTAAAGCGAAAGAAGTGCCGATGCCGCGACCATTCGGAGGCGCAGCCCGTTGCAGCTTTTCATGATTTGCATTCCCCGAATGCCATCCTATGATGGGGTCAATGTCGTTCCAATGTTGATTCTATTTGAGTGCAGGGGCATCCTGGTCCATCAAGCCTGCCCTTGCTTTTTCCGTGCCGCCTGAGCCGTAATTTCGCTCTTCAGCAGAGCGAGTAACTTTTCCCCGTCGATCTTTGCCGCAATCTTTGTTGCAATCCTCTCGGCGAGGATAGTAACGAATTCTTTTGTGAACCACTCGACCCGGTCCGGTGTAATCTTCTCAAGCGAGTTTTCCCAGTTATGGTCAGCGTCGGTCGACGAGGCCGACTGTTGATCCGCTTCAACCAGGATGCTCTCCGGCTCGGAGTCGTGAATCTTCTCGACTTCCTTCTTGAACTCGTCGATGAATTTCTCGACTGCTTCCCCAGTACTCGGCGGCTGCGATCCAACCGGCGAATCGGGCGACGGCGTGATCGGATCGACGAAGGACGACGGTTCGGCTGTCGTCAGTTCCGGTTGTTGTGAGGCCGAAGAAGTCTCGGCCGGCGGTTGCGACTTGGCCTCTTGCTGCATTTCATTGATGAACCATTCATAGTCGTGGGTCCGATCGGTCGCGCCGGGTGCCAGTTGATCCTGGTTAGACATACTGTACTGATCAGAGGCGTTCAGGATGTCGAGTTTCCCGGACGCGGCCGGGTCTGGACGCGCTTCCGGGACATTCTTAGCCGGTGCGATATCGGCTGACTCATCGTGGATCATGATACTCTCAACCCGAGAGGAATCAGTCAGGTCGGTATCGGTATTGTCGACGTGGTCATAACCGACCATCTTCTCCGGCACTTTCAGTTTGGCGGTCCGGCCGGTCCGTGTCTTGTCCATAACTTCCGAACCGGTAACCTCGATACGGTCCAGACCCAGGGCGGCATCGAGAGCGCCATCCTCCAGCCCTACGCCGGCCAGAGGGTTGGTGGTCTCAGTCGACGGCGATTGTGGAGCTGCAGGCGGAGCCTGCGACGGGCCGGTATAGGCATTAACCCGATCAACGAACTCTTTGGGGTCGAAAGGAAGATTGATCACCACTTCCGACGGAAACGGCAACCGTGGCTGACCAGGCTCTGCGAACAACAACATCGGTGTTGATGCAAAGCGATGGTCGGTGCTGACCCGCTCGTAGAACAGTGAACCGCTGGGATCAGCGAGCGTCCCTCCCACAATCAACAGATTGGGGTGGGTGTGATTAAGGACCTCCATCGCCTTTTGAGCAGTGCCAACAGATATCACCTCGAGACCGTTCTGTCTGAGAACGGTGGTGGCGACACCACGAATGGTATCCGATGCTTCGGCCAGGAGAATTCGTTTGGACATAATACCACTCAGTCCTTGATTTGCTTGTCGGCCAGTTTCGAAGATGCTTCCTCAAGAAACTTCCGGTCGGCCTTGCTGATATTATCAATGCCGACTTCGTTGATCTTGTCGAGTATAGCATCCACTCGTTTCATTATATCCTGCGCCTGATGGCGGTTTTTCTCGAGTTTGGTGCTCTGGCGCTGATAGCGATAATCCTTGATTTTTCTGCCCAGACGTATCCATCGCCAGTCCAGTTTGAGATAGGCCAGTCCGAACAAAGCGCCGCCCAGGTGCGCCCAGTGGGCAACGTTGCCACCGGAAAAGAGAAATCCCAAAAGCATCATGCCGGGGATAGCGTATTTGACCTTCAGCGGGAAGAGAAAGTAGATGTACAAGAGACGGTTGGGGAACATTATCCAGTAAGCCACTAACATGCCGTAGATCGCCGCCGACGCTCCGATCACCGGAAAGGGTTGCCCGGGATTGATCGTCATGGTCAGGAGCGCTCCGGC
>JAUXBJ010000010.1 GCA_030619425.1 bacterium | reverse complement strand
GTTGCTGGCCGACCCCGACCTGACGCTTGACAAATCTCTGCCGCCCAGTGGTGAACTCCTGGTGAAGTCGATCCGGTTGGCCAATCGTGAAATACATAATCGCTCCGTCGCCGACCCCGCTCTGTCCGGCATGGGAACCACGGTGGTGGCCGTGGCGCTGGAAGACGATGTCATGTCAATCGCTCACGTCGGCGACAGTCGCGCCTATCGACTCGAAGAGCGACAATTGGCGCCGCTGACTACCGATCACTCTTGGGTGGCCGAGATGCAGCAGAAGCAGCTAATGAGCGCCGACGAAGCGATTACTTCCGTCGGAAAAAACGTCATTACCCGGGCGCTTGGCGTGCGCGAGAATGTCGAGGTTGATTATCGTCTGATCGATGTCAAGCCGGGTGACACGTTCATCCTCTGCTCCGACGGTCTTTGCGGATTCGCTGACGATGCCGAGATTTTTGAGGTGGCCGTTCGTGCCAATGGCGATCTGAAGCGTATGGTTGACGATCTCATCCAGATGGCCAACGACCGAGGCGGTGCTGACAATGTTACCGTAGTAGCATTTACAGTTGAGGAGACAGCGAAATCCGACTACGATGAGGTTGGCGTTTTTAAGCTCGATGCCGAGACTCCGGAGTTGCTGGCGGTTGAGGATGCATGGTTGCAGCGGATGGAGAACTACCGTCATGAAAGTAACCCCAATAACACGCCGGTAGTTTCCGACGATTCCCCCAATAGACTGCTGCTGGCTGTCATCTTTGCCGCTTTTGTTGTCCTGGCCGCTGCGATAGTCTATTTGTTTACAACCTCGTAGATGTAACCTGCGTTCGTCTCGGGGAAGCTTCTGCAATGCGGTCCTTTCAGATCCGACACAGCAGCAAGAGTTCGTGCGTGGTGTACGTCCTCGTGCGCCACGCGGATACAGGGGCAGACGAGGAGAGGCTGTCCCAAAAGTCAATCATACGTGTATGTATTGTCCGACCGTTTGGTTTGGCGGGTGGCCCGGACGTTCGTCCGGGTTTCTTTGTCGAAACCCGCCTTCGGCGGTCCTTCGGACCAGGGGTTTCGACCTACAGGATTTCTCTCAAGTCCCCTCTTGAGAGGGGATTCAGGGGTGTGTTCTTCTCAAAGGGACAACCTCAGGACGTCTGCCACCCACAAACAGATCACGGGTTTTCTATGTTCCGGAAGATCATGACGTACCAACTGGAGAGCGGCCATGTTATCGGTCAGTCCTGAGTTTCATTCCTTCGTCCACGGTCGCACGTTTATCTGGGCGGGGGTTGTCTTCTTGTCGGCGCTAGTGATGCGAGCGGTGTTTCTGTACCAGTTTTCATCACTGCCGATATTCGACACGCATATCATGGACATGGATTACTTTCATCGCCTCGCGACGGTGGGTATCCCTGATACCGGCTTTCCTGACGGTCCATTCTTCAAGGCCCCGTTGTACCCTTTGTTTCTCAAACTTATCTACTATGTTTTCGGCGCCGGTCCCTGGCCGGTGAGGATAATCCAGGCGTTGATTGGTAGTGGTTCGGCGCTGCTGACTTTTCTTTTGGCCGGTCGTCTCTTCTCGCGGCGAGTGGCGGTGATTGCCGGGCTGCTGGTGGCCTTTTGCGGTACATTAATATTGTTTGACGGCCAGATACTGGTTCCATCGTTGACGATCTTTCTGAACCTGTTGTCTCTGTACTGCCTGACGATTGCGCTACAGACCAGGCGACGTGAGTTTTTCCTCGCCGGCGGGCTGCTCCTTGGATTGTCGGCCATTGCCAGGCCAACGGTACTCGCGTTCGCCATGCTGATGCTGGTTTATCTGGTCTGGGTGGCCTGGAGGTCAAGGTCAGCGTCACCGTGGAGGACACCCTTTCTTTTCCTGCTGGGACTGATTCTGGCGATTGCACCTGTCACCATTCACAACGTGGTCAAGTCCGGCGAGTTCACCTTGATTGGCACTTATTCCGGAATCAACCTGTACATCGGCAACAATCTCCATTCGGACGGCGTTTCGGCCGTAATACCCGGTACCGGCCTGGAATGCTGGGAGGGAGCCTTTATGAATGATTCTCGCGCTATGGCAGACCGCGACATGGGTCGTTCCCTGTCCGCCGCCGAACAGTCAAGCTATTGGCGCAATCGGGCTTTGGGGGAAATTGCCGGTAACCCCGGCTGGTTCGCCGGACACTTGTGGCGGAAGCTCCTGCTATTCATGGGTGGTTACGAACTGGCCAACAACTTCGACATCTACTACTTGACCAAGCGGATTCCCTTGCTGAGGCTGCTGGTACCGAAGGGACCTGTCTTCTGGCCATGGGGGGTCATTCTGCCTCTGGCTGTAGCCGGGATGATTTTGGCCGGTCGCCGATCCGCCGAAAGCAGGTTACTGGTCTACTTCCTGGCAGCTTCAATCCCCGCATTTCTATTGTTTTTTGTCACTGCACGCTATCGGTTGCCGTTGATACCTATCCTCTCGGTTTTCGCTGGTTACGCAATAGATGCCGCGATGCGCGGACTGAAAGGGTTCTCTCTACGTCGGGTCACGGTGGCGCTGGCATTCTTCCTGGTGATCATCATCATATGTCATCTGGACCCATACAGCTACGCCACCGGTACTGAGGCGCAGGGTCATCAGATGATTGCGGCCTTGCACGATCGTAATGGAAATCCGGCTGCGGCCGAACGCTACTACCGGCTGGCTTTGGCTGAGGACAGCACTCTACCGCACGCCAACAACGACTTGGGCCTCTTGCTTCTTTCAAGAGGAGGCTTTGACCAGGCCATCCAGCATCTGGAAAGAGCCGTTCGGTACCGTCCAGATAACTGGCTGTTGCGTTACAACCTTGCCTATGGCTATCTGCAAGCGAACCGGCCGGCTGATGCCGTGCCGCTGCTGAAGGGCGTCATCCAACAGGCGCCGCATTTCGCTCGCGCGGCCGGTAACCTGGGAACGGCCTATCTACATCTGGGCCAGCCGCGAGAGGCAGGAGCAGCGTTCCGGCTGGTGATCGAAGCTGACTCACTTGAGTTTAACGGCTACCACGGTCTCGGCATCGCTTTCGACCGCATGGGCGAGCCTGATTCAACGCTCTTCTACCTGAGACGAGCGCTCCAGGTGGAGCCTGCATTCGCCCTCGGACACTACAGCCTGGGCTTGTACTGGTTCAATAGTCAGGAGCCGGATTCGTCTGAGGCCGAGCTGAGACAGTTTCTGCGGCTGTGGGACGGCGACCCCGGCACAGCCGACGAAGTCCGCCAGTTGATCGAAGTGCTCCAGGGTGAGCAATGACCCGGGCAATACTACCGGTGACCAGCCTTTTCTTACGTACCTTGATTACGGGGTCCAGTATGGAGTGGAAGCGGCCTGCCGCCCGCCCAGAAATATCTTGACTTTCACCGGTGCTGCGGTTTATTCAGAACGTGATGCGCCCATAGCTCAATTGGATAGAGCGTCTGACTACGGATCAGAAGGTTGGGGGTTCGACTCCTCCTGGGCGTATTTTTCTTTTTGTATTCCAACCACTCACCGGGCTAATTACAAATGTCACCTCTAATTCAGAAGGCGAAAAGGGCCTCTCATCGAGAGTCAGGGGGGCAGCATGGGCCAGTCGCTCCTTGACAACATCGCCTTTTCTGCCTATTATGAGGCCAATAGATTAGATTCAATGCGGAGGAACCTATGAGGACCCTTCTCGCAGTGGCCGTCTTGGTGTTCGGCGTCGCTGTGTTTTATGTAGCTATTCCCATGGCAGCGGATCGTCAACTAACACCCGATTTCGCCGGCTTCACCTTTGAACACGCCGACACTATTCTGTTTATTAGCATCCCTGAGCAATACTGGGACCCGGACAGTTCTGATCGCTATGCCGCCATACACCCCTGGGTAATCAAATTGGATCAGCCGTGGAACGGTTATCTGTACTGGATGTTCATGTCGCCGTACGATCATGGTAATTTCGTACACGAAAACCCATGTGTGCGTGTAAGCAACGACGGAGTGAATTGGTCGGTATTTGTGGGTCCGAGTGGTCAGGTTTGCCCCGACCCGATCATCAGCAGAGAAGATGTCGTCTGGCTCGATTCACCGATCTTACCGGGCGCCGATACCGCACGGTATCTCTCCGACCCGGTAGGGGCGATGCAGGTAGGGTATGCCAACGACACTCTCACTGTTACCTTTCGAGCAACGTGGCACTATGGATTTCTGCACGAAGTCCGCACAGCTCTGATATCCACGAGTACGGCCAACGGGTACGAGTGGACCCCCTGGCGGTTTGTACGCGAGCCAAGCGCGGAGCGGTCTTATGTTAGTCCGACCACAGTTGTCGGCCAAAACGGAGAGTGTAAACACTGGGTAGTGCAGGCGCCAGTAGCTCTCGACATCACCGAACCGATCCCCAACCACGTCGAGATGTATAGCTCGGAGCGCCCCGGCCTACCCTGGTCGTTCGTGGATACTTGCGAGTTCCAACAGGACTCCGCCTTTGCCGTCGATCATCCCATTTGGCACCTGGATATAGTACCGATATCCGATAGCGTTCTTCTGGCGCTCCTGACGCTTCTGCCCGATTACGATCTATACCTTGCCGTCAGTGGCGACGGTGGACGTGTCTGGCAAGTGCAACAGACACCGACCCTTCAGGGAACCGGGCAACCCGGTGCGTTTAACCGCCGACTCTACAAAAGCTGCGGTGTTTTGGAATGGACCGGAGAGGGTCTGACCCTTGGACTATACTACACTACATGGCAGGGAACACACCCGGACGGCATAGCGTACACCGAGGCCACGATCCCGCTGTTTGTCTGTGGCGACATCGATGGTGACGGCAGTGCGTCGGATATAGGTGATTTGACATACCTGATTGACTACATGTTCCGCGACGGCCCCCCGCCCGACAATCACTCTGCGGCAGATGTGGATGGCTCAGGCGTTGTCGACATAGCTGACTTGGTCTACCTGGTTGACTATATGTTTGTCGGCGGCCCCGCCCCGCAATGCCAAGTGTAGGCGTTGGCGGCTGAGGTCGTAACGCTGTTGGGAGTTTGTCAGGAATGATCGATCCCTGCGACCGCAGGGGTTGTCAGATACCTCACGTGGAGGCGCTGGAGCATTTGGAGGGGACGCAGGTAGTGCAGCCGCTGGCGATGCCTTTTGCGGAGATGAGCGAAATCAGTCTGTGGACCTTGGACGACTCGCACTTGGGGCAGGGGACGGTTTCGGTATCGCTGCTGACCAACTCTTCAAATATGTCGCCGCAGTCGTCACACTTGTATTCGTAAATCGGCACTACTTTTCTCCTTCGGTATCCGAGATCGACAGGACCGCACCGGTCACTGCACCCACGGCTGTAGTCAGCCAGGGGTTACACATCAGGGCTCACGTCGAGCCGAACTGAATATAAGCATAAGTTGCCGAAAATCCAAGCAGTCCGCCACCGGCGGCATAAATCAGGGCTCTCTTAATCTTGCTGCGAGTCATAGCATCTTAACATCCCCCGGTAGTGCCGAGTTCCAGCGTTGTGATGGTCGTACTTTCAGATTCGAACACTGTACTTTGTGTGACCTGAAGATCGCGCGGGGTGTGTTGTGTACGTTCTCGTGCACCACGTCGAATAAAACAATCGATAGGGTGGCCGTCTCAAACTTGTTTGGGGCGGGTTGCTCTTCTGTCCATGGCCAAACAAGTTTGACCATGCCACCCAGCCGGATTCCATTCGGTACGCGAGTTTATCACTCATCGTATCATCTCCATCGTAGGTCTTTTATCCATTAGATAGCCGAAGGAGGAAAACGATTCAGGCTACTCAGCGATAATCTCGTAGCTGGTAGTTACCCTGGCCTCAGACTCCATGGTCTGGCTGACTACACAGTACTTGCCCTCAGACAATTCGATTGCTTTGGCCAGCTTCTTTTCATTGAGGTTCTCGCCGCGTGCGATGTACTTGACTTCAAAAGTATGAAACGGCTTTGGGTAGTTATCATTCTGATGTGCTTTGACCTCAATCTCCAGCGAGGTCAGTTTCTGCCGCTGTTTCTCGAGGATCCGAACGACATCGACCCCGGTACAACTGGCGATACTAAACAGCAGCAGTTCGGTTGGTTGAAACCCGGCTTCTTCGCCGCCCGACTGTCTGCCGCCGTCGGTGATCATAGTGTGTCCAAAAGCTCCTTCGCCTTCAAACCTGATTCCCCCTGCCCATCTCATCTTCACATCAATCATCATCTTTCCTCACATACCAATCTTGACTACGCACCATAATCGTGTACACTATGGCTATTGAAGTTATCAACCATGCCGCAAGCGCCAAGTTCCAAAAATAGCGGCAACGACGGCCGAAGGCAAGGACCTAAGGCAGGTCGGACGACAGTACGCATCAAATGTGCGTGGTTCAAGGATACCAATGTTTTGCCGAAACATGCGAAGTACGGCCTTATTACCAGAATTAACGTTCGCTGTTCGGTCGGTGGTCAGGCTGGATCGGCGCCGAACCGCGAACGATCACGATGATGGAAGTAGAACCGAATGAAGCTGTTTGACCTGTTGTTGTGTGGTGCTTCCCAGTCGCCTGAAAAGGCGGCTGTGGTCCATGGCGATCACACTATTTCCTACCGTGATTTGCTGGTTGCAGTTGTTGCTGTCGCTCGAGAACTCCAAAGGCTCCCTCGAGGGTCACGGGTAGCGATTCTGAGTGAAAACAGCGTCAACTACGTCATCAGCTTTTTCGCTGTGTGCCGGGCCGGTCTGGTGGTCGTGCCGCTGGATACGTCGCTCAAGCCGGAAAAACTGCACGATATCATAGTAGACTGCGGCGCTTCAACTCTGATGGTGTCAAACCGGTACGCCTCGATGGTGGACAGTCTGGTGAGCGATGAATCGCCGGTCGAGTTAGTCCTGTCGGAAGGATCGCTGTCTTCGAAATCCACGGCTGTGAGCCACATGAACATGGCGACGTTGCTCGCGGATGTTCAAGATGCTACGCTGCAAGAGCTGGCGGACAGCGAAATCGACCGGTTGTCACACGCCGAGCCGTTGCTGTATGACAACCTGCCGGAATGTTCGGACGATCTGGCTGCGATTTTCTATACGTCGGGGAGTACCGGCGATTCCAAGGGGGTCATGTTGTCGCATCGCAACCTGATCACTAATACGATAGCGACGAATGAGTACCTCAAGCTGACCGCTGAGGATTCAGTTATCGTGATTCTGCCGTTCTACTATATCTACGGCAACTCTCTGATGTTGACCCATGTCGCCTGCGGGGGACAACTGGTAGTCGAAAACCGTTTTGCTTATCCGCAGGTTGTTTTGCAGACAATGGTGCGATGCGAGGTGACCGGTTTTTCGGGTGTGCCTTCCAATTTCATGATTCTTCTGAACAACGCCGCCTTTACGCAGAAGCAACTGCCGCATCTTAGATACCTGACACAGGCGGGGGGGGCGATGCCGCCGCACGTCATTGAGAACTTGATCGATGTTTTCCGCGACCGTGAGATTTACATTATGTACGGGCAAACGGAAGCGTCACCGCGCATCAGTTACCTGCCGCCGGAGATGCTTGTGGACAACGTCGGATCGGTCGGAGTGCCTTTGAAAGGCGTGGCCGTGCAAATCTGCGACGAGGCCGGCAACGAACTTCCCCGTGATGAGTTAGGCGAGGTGGTCGTATCCGGTGACCTGGTTATGATGGGCTATTGGAATCAACCCGACGAGCAGGATCAGGTGCTCAAGGCCGGTCGCCTCTATACCGGTGACCTGGGTCGGATTGATGACGACGGGTTGCTCTGGATCGTTTCGCGCAAGAAGGAAATCATCAAGGTCGGCGGCCATCGCGTTTCGGCGCGCGAAGTTGAGGAGTGCATAGCCGCCCATCCTGCTATCGCTGAAGTGGCCGTTGTGGGCGTGCCGGATGACACTTTGGGTGAAGCGCTCAAAGCAGTCGTGGTGTTGTCCAACGATCAAACGGCCGACGCCAAAGCCATCCAGGACCATTGCAAACTCAAGTTGGGGCCAACCAAGGCGCCCAGGCACGTGATCTTCACCGATGCTCTACCGCGCTACCAGTCCGGTAAGGTCAACAAGTTGGCACTGACCTGACGGACTACTTTACGCCCAGCACATCCAGAATGAAGGCGTATTCGAGAGCGATCTCCCTGAGATAGTCATACCGTCCCGACGCGCCGCCGTGTCCCGCACCCATGTTGGTCTTCAGGAGCAGCCGGTTGTCGTCGGTCTTGAGAGCGCGCAACGTGGCTGTCCATTTGGCCGGCTCCCAGTACTGGACACGGGTATCATTCAGCCCCCCGGTGATCAGCATGTGAGGGTAGGCCTTGGCGGCGACATTGTCATACGGCGAGTATGACATCATGTAGTCGAAGTATTCCTTCGTATTCGGGTTGCCCCACTCCTCGTATTCGATTACGGTTAATGGTATCGAGGCGTCGAGCATGGTGTTCATGACATCGACAAACGGTACATCGGCCACCGCGATATGGCACAACTCCGGCGCCATATTGACCACCGCGCCAATCAGCAAACCACCGGCACTGCCACCATTGATGACCAGTTTGTCATGAGAAGTGTACTTCTGGCTGATCAGATACTCACCGCAGGCGATGAAATCGGTAAACGTGTTTTTCTTATTGAGCAGCCGGCCGTCTTCGTACCAGTACCGTCCCATTTCACCACCGCCACGGATATGCGCTCTGGCGTATATGAACCCTCGGTCCAGGAGGCTGAGACGGTTGGACGAGAAATATGGATCCATGCTGATCCCGTAGGCGCCATAGCCGTTAAGATACAGCGGGCTGGTCCCGTCAAGTTTCACTCCCTTCTTATACACCAGGGAAATCGGAATCCTCGTGCCGTCCTCGGCCGTAGCGTAAATGCGCTCGGATTGATACTGAGTTGGGTCGAATCCTCCGAGCACTTCCTTTCGTTTCATAAGCACACGCTCTTTGGTCCGCATATCGTAATCATAAACCGAGCGCGGAGTGGTAAAAGACTGATATACGAAGCGAAGGGCGCCGCTGCCGAAGTCGATATTCTCGCCCGGATAGCAGGCATACACCGGCTCCGGCATCTCGATTCGATGCGCTTCCGATGATGAGAACTCCATCACGCGCAGTTGGCGCAGCCCGTCCTCGCGCTCTGACAGCACCATAAAGTCCTTGAACATGACGACCCTATCCAACTTGACGGAATCGCGATGGGGGATAACCTCCCGCCAGTTTTTCTTCGCCGGCGCCGAAACCGGAGTCTGCATCAGCCGGAAGTTCCTGGCGCTGTCGTTGGTTACGATGTAGAACATGTCGCCGTGATGATGTACCTGGTATTCATGCTTCGTCTCACGGGTGTGGACCAAGCTGAATTCACCGAACGGATTGTCGGCGTCCAGATACCGGACCTCGCTTGAGGTCTGGCTACCGATGTATATCAGCAGGTACTTCATGCTCATACTCCCGCTGATGTGCATCCAGAAGGCATCATCCGGTTCGTGATGGATTAAGACATCTTCTTCTTCCTGGCCGAGAGTGTGGCGATACAACTTGTGCGTTCGCCACGAGTCATCGGGGACGGTGTAGAACAGAGTTCTGTTGTCGTTGGCCCACTCGGCGGAGCCGGACATTTTCGAAATCTCATCCGGAAACAGCTCGCCTGTCTCCAGGTTTTTCACCCGCAGCGTGTAGCGTTCGTTGCCGGCGGTGTCGGTCGAGTAGGCCAGCAGCTTATGATCGGGGCTGATTTCGTAGGTTCCCAGACCGAGAAAATCATGCCCCTCGGCCAGTCGGTTGACATCAAGCAGAATTTCCTCAGCCGCCTCAAGGCTGCCTTTCTTGCGGCAGTAGATATCGTATTGCTTTCCTTCCTCAGTACGCGAGTAGTAAAAGTAGTCGTCACGCTGTACCGGTACCGACAGATCGGTTTCCTTGATGCGACCGAGCATTTCATTGTACAAATCAGTCTGAAGCTGCTCGGTGTGGTACATCACAGCCTCCGTGTAGGCGTTCTCAGCCTTCAGGTAGTCCAGCACCTCCGGTTTGCTTCGCGAATCATCCCGTAGCCAGAAATAGTTGTCCACCATCTCAACCCCGAACATGGTGTCAACTCTGGGTTCTACCATCGCCACCGGCGGCTCGGTATCAAGACGACGTCCACACGATGCCGTCAAACAGACCGCAAGGATCGTGAGGTTCAATACAATAATCCTGGCTATACGCATACTCGGCACCTTTCCGCTTGATTTGGCCGTACACAATATTGTAAGTGGAGTATAGTCCTGAAGCTCCTTCGCGTCAAGTCGTGCCAGGTGTTTGTGTAGTGCCGGAGGTCAGATTGAGCGAACCAGCAAGTGAGTAAACAACATGGATCCAGTCAGCGGGAATCCCTTCAACGAAAACAGGGGTGTGGGGGTTCCCGCTCACGAAATACCGATCGGCCATTCTCTACTTGACATACGAGGCGGTCAGAGTCTATCATGGTCATGGAGGGGACGCTGCGGCCTTCGGGTGGCGGCATCCCGGCTCCGTCGCAACGCGCCGCTAATCGATAGGTGTGTCCCATGGAGTTCGAAAAGCTAACCAGCCTTGTTCTTGACGGCCTGACGCTGAAGTTGGAAAGCCATCAGGGGTTGAATGCGTTTACACGTGAACGCTCTTCGTTTGAAGGCTGGCTGAAAGTGGAGTTGTGCCGGGTGCTTCTTGAAGGTGGGCACGATCCGACGCCGGACACCAACAAAGTCGATGTGACATGTGGCGACTGGGCGCTGAATGTTCGCACTGTCAGCACCAATATTCCTCACGAACAGGTTCGTAGCGTAAAACGTTCCCTTACCAGGAACGTCGAGATGTTGATCAAGGACATTTGGAAACTTACCAACCCAGGCAAGTCTGTGAATGCTCCAAAACGCGCTTTGCTGTTTGTCGTCAGTCCCCTGACGCATGATAACGAACGGTGGCAGAGCATTCATCTCGGTCAGATCACCTCAGAGCTTTCCCGTCTTGAGCACCAATCGTTTCAATTCGAGTCCGGCGTACCGGGCGTTCTCTATTTTGGTCTCTGTTCTGCTCTTGGGTAGGGTTGCGCCGCAGTTTCTCTAAACACCGCCAATGTAACCTTCGGAACACCGGCCCGTATATACTGCAAGACAACGGCGGGTGGATTTGAGCTTGTCCCAAGAGCGTCAGTTCCGTTGGTTCTTGCGTTCGCCAAAGGCGAGCGTGTGAACCGACGGTTAGTGGCATCGCCGGGTCACAATCTCGACTGCGTCGATCTCAAGACCCGGCGAAACAGACTTACGGGACAGCCTCCACTTCGCCCGACCGGATCGAAAAATAACTCACATACTCGGAGGATTGAATGTCATCCTTAACAAAAGTAATCGTGGTTACAGGGCTGCTGGTCGTGGCGCTATGCCTGAACGTGTTCGCCGGCCGCAAAGAGGTGGTCGAGAAGACCTTTGACGCCACGGAATTAGTTCGCATCAACACTGTCAGCGGCGACTGCATTATCAAGCAGGGTGATGGCGACAAAATACACGTTCATCTTGTCTACAACTATTCGCCACGAGGTTCCTTTGAGCCGGAGTTCGAGGAACGCAGCCGGGTGCTTCGCCTCAGTGAGAATCACTATGAATCCAACAACGGCAGGTCGGTCTGGACCATCACCGTACCGGCGGAAACAAGAGTGCGATTCAGCACCGCATCGGGTGATTTCGAGGCCGGTGACCTGAAGGCCGATATCTCCGTCGAAACGGCTTCGGGTGACATTCTGCTGGATAATTGTACCGGCAACCTTGACGTGGAAGTGGCTTCAGGCGACATCACAGCCGAGGGATGCGGCGGTGAATTCGAGTTCAGCACCGCTTCGGGCGATGTTGCGATTCGGAACTGTACCGGCGAATTCGAATTGCAGACGGCGTCGGGAGATATCGAAGTCGATGACTGCGAGGGCGAGTTCGACCTCGGAGTTGCCTCCGGTGATATCGATGCTGTCGGGGTCACCCTGAATAATCCGAGCAGCTTTGAGACGGCCTCAGGTGACGTCGAAGTCGCGCTGGCTGTCACCGCCGAACACGATCTGGTTATCTCGACTGCCTCCGGATCGGCCACGCTTGATTACAACGGCAATCCCATCGAGGGTCAGTTTGAGCTTACGGCGCGTTTGCGGCGTGGGCGTATTACAGCGCCGTTTGATTTCGATGATGAAGAAGAGTATGAGCGTTGGGGCCAGGACTACGTGCGCAAGAGTTTCAGGCGGGGCTCCGACAGTCCGCTCGTCGCCATCGAGACCGCATCAGGACGAGCGACGTTGAAAGAGTAGGCTTTCCATTATAGCAGGCTGCTGAAGAAGCTCCTTTCCTCGTCATTGCGAGGCCATAAATGGCTTCTTCCGCTGCGAGCACGGCAATCTCTCTCTCGCTGTCTGCCAACGAGTATCGAGATCGCCACAGCCACGGGCCTGAAAGCCACTCGTGGCCGGCAGAGACAAGCCCGCCGCTACACAACAGAAGAAGCAACTTGTGGGGCAGACGAGGAGAGGCTGTCTCGCAAGTTCGTTTCGTCGGGTCCTGATCTCGACACAGTCGGGATTGTGACCCGGCGATCTTTTCTAAACGGTTGCGGAGAGCACGCATAAGAAACCGGCGGTTCTCACGACCTCCTCCGGACGTCGAAGGAACCACCGGAACATCAGCTTCTGGGACAGCCTCAGGACGTCTGCCGCCCACAAAACATTGAAAGAGCAGGCTTTCACAGCCGCCGGTTTCGCAATGATCTCTGCGAGGGTATATCGACACTCCCTGTGATGTCGGGACTATCGCTTGGTCATATCCTCGATATCCGTGGTGACAGCCAGTTTTTTGAGTTTCTGTGTGACCTCAAGGTGTTCTGCCGCCGCCAGCTTCAAGTCGAGACTCATGCGAACTTCGGTCTTTCCACCGATCTCGACCTGATCCACTCGCAGAATAATAGGCAGGTCGATGGCACCGGCGGTGACCGTAAGAGTTCCGGTACCCTTCAGTTTCTCCAGTTGGCGGGGGCTCAGCTTGTCATCGGCAGCGGCAACTACGAGAATGTGAGCGTTAGACGGCAGCAGTTCGGCTCGAACAAAACGTACTTTGATCTCGCGACCGTCCGGCAGTTTCGTACGGTTCAACTCTTTGATTCGGGTGGTCAGAGACGATTTTCCCAACATTGCCACAAAGAACGGCTTGTCCATATCTGTCTTGGCGTCAGGCCATTTGACATGGCTATCAATGTCGGCAATCAGCGAGGCTATTTGTTCGTTCACCGGGTCTGTTTTGCTGTCTGAGTTGGCGGTCGATGCTGCCAATGTCAACAGCACCGAAAACGTGATTATTCGCCAAGTTGTCATACTCTCCACCGTATTATCATCTACCAACACTATCTTTGCCTAAGTATCGGCTTGCAGGCATCAAATTCTTAGTGGGCCGCCTTTTCGCCGCTGGGGCAAACAGCCTCGTATCAGATTCCAACATAACGGGCCACGAGTTGCTTGATCTTACGGCGCCGATACCCTATACTGAGAACCAGACGTGAAATATCGCGACGGTGGCAACGGCCTGGCCAGATCATGAGTCGAAGTGGGTGTCAGCCGACCATCGCGCCACGGAAGTAAAGGGCGCCGTGTTTTATAACCGCTATACACTGATACTGTTTCCGTTTCTTTTGCTGTTATCGGCGTCGGTTCGAACGCAGGGGGTTGAATCTGAGTCGCCTGGGGACTCGGTTCGATTCCGGACATACCTCGCTATCGAGTATGTGCAGCAGTCTATGCCGGATGGGTTTGACGGGTGGAGCTTTTACAGCGACGGCATCAACCTCTTTACCGTGCCCAGACTTGAGGCCGGCAGCGGTCTTCGCATTTCTCTTGGATTCCGGAAGCGCCACTTGGGAGGGGAGGTGTCGTATACAACTACGTCTCATCAAACCACCTGGCTGGGCATTCAGGACCGAGCACGCCACCACGAGGTCGGTGCCAATGCAAAAGGTTACCTGAATCCGGATGGGTTGCTTCAGCCCTATGGCACTGTCGGTTTGTTGCTTCATTTTTTGGTGGCCAGGAACGGCGGTTTCGATCTGGAAACGGAGTTGCCGGTAAGAGAGACGTTTGGCGGAGGAATAGGCCTCCGTGCTGGTGGGGGACTCAGGTTAAGAATCAGTTCCGCGCTGGCCTTGCGCAGCGAGGCCGGTTATCGGATAGGTCGATTCCGAACGCTGGCGGGACGCAGTATCAACTCCTTCTCGGCTGGTGGTTGGAATTTCTCAGCCGGAGTGATTCACACCTTCAAACGCTAACCGCGGAACACTCCGTCCCTGACCCGCCGAAACCGAGAATGTCATCAGCACTTTCCCCATTACTGGTTGAGTATTTCTGATAAAGTAAATTCAGGGGTTGGTGTTTTCAAGGAGTGGAACGATTTGTCATGCCGGACTTGATCCGGCATCCAGTGGCAAGGCGACAAGTCGCTTCCTCGCGCTATGCGCGTCATTCTACCACTGTCATTCCCGCGAAGGGGGCTTTCCAAAAACTACCGGGTAGTGGTTATTCCTTTGCTGTGGGCGGCAGACGTCCTCGTCTGCCCCTTGAC
>JAUXBJ010000096.1 GCA_030619425.1 bacterium | reverse complement strand
GAGGCTCGTTCTCCACGTTTATCACCTGACGGGCAGCGAATTGTTTTCTCGGGTGTGCGTAAGAATGGTTTTACGAATCTTTATGTGCTGGATTTACCGACGGGGGACTACGTTGCCATCATTGACGATGTGTATCATGACACCGATCCGGTGTTCACCACTGACGGTCGTCGCGTCGTCTTTTCCTCGAATCGCAGCGCTCACGGAGACGACGGTGCATTGAATCTTTTCGAGATCGATTTAGATAGTCGTCGAATAGAGCAACTGACCTTCGGCAATTACGATGATCAAGCGCCGGAGTGTGCCGACTGGGGTGTTTACTTCTCGTCCAATCGCACCGGCACTTACAACCTTTTTCTGTTGGACGAATCGGGTCAATTGACACAGCAATCCACGTACGTTACCGGCGCCTTTGATCCACGATTGACCCGGGACGGTCGCCGCCTGACGTACACTGGCTACCAGGATATGGGCTACCGTATCTATGAAATGGATATACGTCAGAGTGCAGAACCGGTGGAACAACCTCCTTCGTTGGGTCATTCCTCATGGCGTCCGCCCCAGATAGATCGGAAGTATAGTCGTTCCACCATCAAGTATGATACCGACTATTCCTTTGATATCGCGCAGTCATCCGTCGGATATGATCCGGTCTACGGTTCCCTCGGTGGTTTTCAGGCAGCTATGTCCGACGTTCTGGGCAACCGTGCCTACTACTTTCTCCTGACCAATACGGCCACGACCAGGGACGAACTGTTGGAGTCGTTCAACGTCGGCGTCACCTATGTCAACAAGGAACGTAGACTTAACTGGGGTGTCGGCTTGTATCATCTCTTTGATGAATACTTCAACGATTTCGATCAGTATTATTTCGAACGGCAGGCCGGTGGTATCGCGCTGTTGAGCTATCCCATGTCCAAGTTTCATCGCGTTGACCTGACTACGCTGGCGCGGTACTCCAAGCGTGACAGTCGTTTTCGTTTCAACGAACGGGAAGCTTTTTTGGTTACGCACTATCTCAGTTGGGTTTTCGATAACTCGCTTTGGGACATATCGGGTCCGATCGAGGGGAGACGTTACAATTTCACACTGGGCATGACCAACTCGCTCGATCAGGGCAGCAACTTCAGTCGCACCGCGTTGGCTGACGTGCGACACTATTTCCGACTCGGCCGTTACTCGGCTGTGGCCAACCGGCTGTTTGCTTACACTTCCGCCGGCAAAGAACCTCAGAGAATCTATCTCGGCGGTAGTTGGTCATTTCGCGGTTATGATCGCAACGCTTTCTATAACAGAAACATCTTGTTTGCTTCCACCGAATTGCGCTTCCCTTTGATCGATGTGTTGATGATTGGTCTTCCGTTCGGCGGATTCGATTTCCGCCGCATTCGCGGCGCCCTGTTTTTCGATACCGGGTCGGCGTGGGACGACCAGTTTGACGGGTTTCTGGGCTCGTTTGGTTTCGGGTTCAGGGTGGCGTTGGGCTATGTCGTGCTGCTTCGGTTCGATTTCACGCGTACGACTGACTTTGAAACGGTCAGCGGCGATACCGACTTCGACTTTTTCTTCGGGTGGAACTTCTGATGACGTTTCGTCTTTTTCTGATAGCTCTGGTGACGCTGTTACTGCTGAGTATTGGTTGTTCACGTCGCTTTAGGTTGAGCGATGAGCAACTGGCCCTGCCTTCGGCCTGGCCATTTCATCGTGGCTCCATCCAGGGCCTTGGCAGCGTCGAGTCCGACAGCTTCAGCGGCCGTCTGAACATTCTGTGGGAGAAACGTATTGGCGACAAGCCGGCAGGGCCTCTCACCATCAGTCACGGCACCCTGATATATCCCGGGTCAAGGCGCAAGGTTCGTTTCTTTGGTCAGGTCGGCGGTGATTATCTCGGGCACTGGCGGGCGAAAAGGTCGGTCCAGACCGGTCTGGTCATGCTTGACTCTTTGGCTTACTATGGAACATCCCTACCATATGAGCGGCTCTGTTGCATTGACCTGATCCATCGTCGGCGGGTTTGGCGGCAACGCGTAAAGGATGCAGCGGCTGGGACGATAATAATAGATGACCGCCTGATTGTCGCTTCCAGCTCCGGTTTACTGCAGGCGTTTGACGCCTATGACGGAAACCTGTTGTGGAGTCTGGAGGTGGAAGGCCGCCTGGTTGCCGGGCCGACTTGTGACGCCGAGAAGGTGTATCAGCCGGTCGACAACGGGACGTTGCTGGCGGTAGCCGTCGAGGACGGACAGGAGTTATTTCGGGTTGAGTTGCCGGAACCCCTGGCAGCATCCGTAGCCGTGGATGACATGATCTATGTATCTGGTGTTCACGGTACCGTGTTTGCCCTGGACAGCGACGACGGCCACGTCGTCTGGCAGACATCCCTGGGCGGGGATGCCTGGACCGCACCGACGGTGCTGGACGGCAGGCTGTTTGTGGGTCTCAGCAGCGGCGAACTGGTAGCGCTTCAGAGTACGACCGGTGAGGAACTGTGGCGCTTCCAGACGGTCGAAGTGGTGCGGGCCTCGGCCACGGCAATTGGAAAGTTCGTGGTGGTCGGCACTATGGGCGGCAAGCTGTTCTGCCTGGACGCCGCCACCGGTACGGTGGCCGATCAGCGCCAAATGGACGGCGCCATCGCCGTGCCTCCGGTTTCCGACGGGAGGCGACTGTTTGTCGCCACCGATGAAGGAGAGATCACCTGTTTTGGGGATGAACATGAAGAAATCAGCCGACTCAATCAACGAATCGATTCTGGCTGCCGACCTCAACGAACTGGCCCATTCTCTGGTCAGGGAGTTGGCCATGGCCGCTCGCAAGGTCTCAATCTACGGTTCCGGCCATCCGATGGCTCTCAAGGCGCTGGAGAAACCGTTCCTCGCCTTCGAATGGATCTTCCGCTTTAAGCGCTACATCAATCTCAATCTCTCTCGGGGTGATCTGTACGTCCTCAACATTCGACTAAAGGACAGTGTTTTCGTACGGGAAATCGTTCGCTACATGCAGCAGCTTGATGTCGAGGCGCTCCTGTTCGAGAGTCGCCTCACAATGAATGAGTTTACGCGTTTTGTTGATCGCTTTGTCAAACGTGTCGACCAGTCCGACCATCGGAATCTGTTGACCAATGTTCTGCGTGAAAACAAGGTCGATACGATCGAAGTGAATTCCGAACATGCCTTTGCCATGTTCGAAAACAACAAACAATATCGCGGCGATGTACAGGCGGACTTCTCAGTCAAGAGTTTCGTCATGCAGCGCCTGGGCAACGGTCCTTCGCTTTTGGCACAGATCGATGCAACCGGTCAGGAGGCGCTGGACCAACACGACATAGACTTCGATATCGACATTATTCGTTATTTGTTGTCTGAGAAAACAGCGTCGCTCGACGGCGATACTATACGGACGCACCTCTCCGCTTTGGCGAGTAAGATTGCAGGAGAACAGGATGCCGATCGAAAGCAATCGCTGGTGCAGTCTTATCAGGCAGCTTACCGACTGACTGATTATCACCATGACCGAAACAAGATCGTCGACGCTCTGGACGGATCACTCGAGCAGTTAGATGTGTCCAGCAAGCTGGTCTCGCAGATGACGACTCCGTCCGGCGCTATTAGACAGGAGGTTGGCGGCAAACTTGATCAGTTGGTGCAACAATTCCTGCGGGGTGGGGAAGAACAACCGAACCTCAAAGAGTACACAGATGGTTTCTCGCGTCTGTTGAAAACCGGGCAGCAGGGCAAGGCGATTCAGGTAATCTCTGAATTGATGGACCTGTTGGAGGCGCCGGAACCGATGCGACGTCAGATCGCCCTGGCTCTTCTGGAAGGCGCCGTGCAGTCGTTCAATCTCATGTCCGATACAGCCGTTTGTAACGTCGTTATCGAGCGCGTGATCGACCGTTTGAAAAAGAAAACCGAAACCTACGAATACTCCGAGGTCATCTGGACGCTGATAGAGAAGAGTCTGTCATCGGATCGGTTCGATCTGTTGGCGCGGCTGACCACAGCAATGGCCGGGCGCCGACGGTTTGCGGATTCGGTTACAATTTATGACTCCATGGCGGTCAAACACGCTTTCTCGAACATCAATCGCCCCGAGGTGATAAACGCTCTCATCGATGAGATGGTCAAAGCAGACCATGAAAGGGCCGCGTCCATCAGAGAGGTTCTGGTGGCTATCGGTACTGAGGAAGTGGCGCTGGCGCTGGCCAACATCATCTCTCATCCGGTGCGGCAGATTCGTCAACAGACACTGAAAGTTCTGGCTGAACTGGGCAAGGCGTCGTTGAAAGTGTCCTCAACTATTATGGCCGATGACGCCATGTTCGAACGCGATAGCGGCAGACATGAGTTGCCGGACGCGCGATGGTATGTCATACGCAACACTGTTTTCGTTCTTGGTTCATTAAGAGATCCCGAGGGGGTTCCGGCGTTGCGGCTGCGTATCAACGACAAGGATATCCGGGTGCGACGCGAGATCGTTGCGGCCCTGGAGAAAATCGGCGGGGATGACGCTTGTGATCTGCTGATTGTCATGGCTGACGACAACGACCGTGAAATCGGCAAGAGCGCAGTAATCGCTGCCGGTATCATCGGTACCCCGGAAGCGGCGCCGTTGTTTATTGATGTCGCCCGAAGGCATCCGTCGCTGTCGGCTCGCTGCGTCTATGCCCTGGGAAAACTCGGTGGCGATGATGCCCGAGACTACCTGATCAAGCTGCTCGGATGCGAAGACGAACTGATCCGTCTGGTAGGGGAGGGTGTATCCAAGGACGATCTGAGGCTGGCCGCGGTCAAAGCACTTGGGAATATCGGCGACATCGAGGCGATTGACTCTATCCGCGACTATAACGACAATATGTCCAGAACTCAGAAACTGTTTCTCAAGAACTCAGCGGTCAATAAAGCAATCAAAGAGTTGCTGGACTAACCGCCGTCTGCGTCGCCCCGAGCGTAGGCGCTAGTTGATAAATCCTCGACCGCGTCATTGCGAACCACGGCCCCGAGCGGCTTTCAAGCGCGTGGTGCGACAATCTCAATTCGTTGGTCAGCTTGTAGTATGAGATTGCCGTGTCGTCCGCCGCGGCGGACTCCTCGCAATGACGAGAAACAGGGGGTTTGTCAACAAGCCCGAACGTCCGGTGCACCCGGCCGCTACTGTCGCGCCCGATGACGGTCAGCACCTTAATGACTACGCCAGTCTCCTTACGACAAAACCCCAGAACGAATACGAGAACGGGTTGATCCTGGGCGTATCTTTCGATGTATCCTTGTACGATACCACCTGTTCGGCCATGACCACTATTTCCCATGCCTCCAGCATATTTCGCAGACGGTCTTCATCGAAGAAATGGTGTGGTATGCCGGCTTCATGTCCGTCATTATGGACAAACGTGTATGGTTCAATCTCGCGCCCGGCGCCATGATGTCCTGTCATTGAACTCACCGACATGACATTGGCCATGAACAAGCCGTTTGGAGCCATGTGCCGACGAACTTCCTCGACAGCCTTCTTGATATTGTCTATCGTGTTGTGACACAGTGAATCCCAACTCACAACACCATGGAAGGAAATGTCCTTGAACGGACAGGCCGTCATATCCGCGATTGAGGTCGTAGCTGTGAGTCCTGCTCTCTGGACCCACCGGCGAGTAAGGTCGATCGCTTTGGATGAGCCATCACTTGCGTAAACTTCGTGACCGACGCGGGCCAACTCGACGGTGTGCCGACCGGCCCCACAGCACAGGTCCCAAATTCGCAAAGGACGCTCGCTGAAGTGCTTCTCCAGATTGGTGACGAACTCGCAGACCTCGATCTGAGGAATCCGGGCTATATCTCCTTCATCCGCAAAGTAGTTCTCCCATTTATCCATCAACATCACCTCGGCAGTGATCGAAACGGGCTTTCCCATATCTGGGTCCCAAAGACACAATCTACATCTTTCATCAGTTTGGAATTTACAGACATCTCCTCATATCGCAACAGTTATTCCGTTTCTGTGAGTGAGCAGTCTTGTAGATACCGTCTTCTAAGTCAAGATCGAAACCCCTGGTCCGAAGGACCGGCCTGAGCGCAGTCGCAGGGCGGGTTTCGACAAAGAAACCCGGACGAACGTCCGGGCCACCCGGTTACAGGTCCGACCACCCGTCGGCAGAGCACCTAGGCCTAGCATTTCTCAATGTAGTATTCAATCACCGGTGTTAGGTGACGTCTATACTCCTCTTGCGTCACGGAGTGCTTCTTAGCGTTCTGTGCGTTTTCCCGTATGTGTCTTATATTCTGAGGCCCCGCGCCGAGAATTTCGGTACTAATGCCGGGAATGTCGACCAGAAGCTTGTTGTTATTTCCCAGAATCGCCACTTCAGGTAGTTGTGCTATTTCGACGATCTTGTACCAATGAAAGAGGGCATCTTCTGGAACCAGTACGCCCGCACGATACAGCATGAGCACATCCCATTTTTTTGCAGTATCCTCGTAACATAGTTTGCAGTAAGACAGGATACTCTCCACGGTGGCAAGTGTCATGGATGCCGTTGAGCAGACCGGGATCTTAAATGTTTCATCAAACCGATGTAATGGCGGTAATCCCTGTTGCTGGCGAAGTTGGTTATGTAAGTCCTGGAAATTGTCATCGATCCGTGGCTGGCTGACCTCTCTTGAAACAGTCTCCAGAGGCGATTGACCCGTCCAGTAGGTAATGGACAGGTCAAGCATGTGTCTGACAACTTCAAGTTCTATTTTGCAGCTGTCAGAGGGGCGCAGTCCCGGTGTCTGTGCCTCCTCTCCAATGGCGCGTGTCACCATTCGAAACACCGTCTTGGCGGCACCTTCG
>JAUXBJ010000192.1 GCA_030619425.1 bacterium | reverse complement strand
TAGCATCGACGTTGCCAGAACACAAAACGCTGTCGGCCATCGCGAGTTGCGGTGAGTCTTCCCTTGGCCGGTTCTCCGGCTCCCGCCATAGATTTATGAATCTTCCGTGCCGATCGCCTCTTGATTTCGCCGATCACGTATCCTAACTTCATACCGGCAGGAGGTAAAATCACGAGATGCACGTGCTCCGGCATGATGACATAGGCCAGTAACTTGAAACCGTGTCCCTTTCGAGCCTCGTCTACAGCGTCAACTACTATGTGTCGGAATCGATTATCGGTCAAGAGGGGTAGACGTTGATGGGTACAGAAGGTCACGAACCTTACGTGGGCATCGTGGTCATAGTGTTTGAGCTTCATAACAAGCTATCCCACCCGACGCTGCGCTCTGGGTGGGGTACCGAGTGGCGGACTCGTTCGGGCTTTGTTCCTTCGTCTTGTTTTGCCCTTCCCCATATCCCCCCCTACATCTCCCGCTCCTCAGGGCCGTCGTAGTCGTAAGGTGGGGGGCCGAGGGTGCGCATCGGGCGTTCGCGCGTCATCTCTTCGTAGGCGTGAGCAAGCAGTCCGGGGAGGCGTGAGATGATGAAGAACCCCTTCCCCAATCGCCAGTCAAAGCCCATGTCGGAGATCACCGCCGCGATAGCGCCATCGACATTGATCGGCAGGGTGCGGCCGGTCTTTTCGGACAGCGCCGTCTCGATAGCGCGGCAGAGACCGATGTGTCGTCCGCCGTAACCGTGCCGCTCGGCGATCTCGAACAGCTTGCCGGTGCGCGGGTCGACTTTGTGCAGACGATGTCCGAACCCGGGCATGCGCTTCTTGTTCTCTCTCATCCAGTCAACCAAGTCGTTGGCTATGGCGGCGACGTCGCCATCCTTTTGCGCCCATTCCTGCATGATCTTCGCCGCCTGCTCAATTGCGCCACCGTGGGTGTCGCCGATCACCAGCACACCACCGGCTATCGCGGCATTGAGCGAGTTGCCGCCGGACATGACTGTGCGGGCGCCTAACACCGACGGCGGCGAGGCGCCGTGGTCAATCGATGAGACCAGAATGGCGTTCATCAGTTCCGCCTCGGCTTTGCCGGGACGTTCACCCTTGAGAATCAGGTAGACAGCCTCGGCGTAAGAGAGGTTCTCCATGATGTCGGTGATGTTGTACCCTCTGACCCGGATCTTCCCCGGACCGATATCGGTGATGGCTGTCTTCCATTTTTCGTCGCTCATATCAACCCTCACTTTCGGGATCGAATTCAAAGCCGGATGACTCTATTGTGTCTGGTTGCGCCGGCGGCCATTCACCCTTGACCACTTTCTCGACGAAATCCAGCCACCGAGCCTGCAAGGTGTCGGGTGGAGTTTTGAGAATCCCCTGAGTGGCTAACTCCCAGTCCGCCTCGGCACGGTACATCAGGTTTAACCCCTGAATGCCGTACCGCAGAACCAGGAAGTCAACAAAGGAAGCACCCAGGGCCGATTGGTAGCGTTCCTTGTTGGAGTCGACGGTGGTGTCTTTGGACAATTCGACCAGCGGAATCAAGCTATCGTTCTGATAGTAGCGCCACGTCAACTCGTGGTAGTTCTGCCCTGAGTAATCCAGCAGCGATAACAGGCCATGCTTGAGAAACTGGTATTGTGGTTCCTTGTCCAACCAGTATGGCAACAGGAACTGCATTAGTGTTGGACCTTTGTGGCTGGGCAACCAGAAATGGATGACATCGCGATCGGCCCATGGATAAAAGTGACCAGTCATCTCGTTGCCCTGTCCATGACCGGTGTAGTAAAACACGATCAGAGTGTCCACCGGGATACGTATGTTCAGGAATTTGCAGTCGGTTCGCAGCGCCCAGTTGTACCAGACCGCGAAGTCATGCATGGATGCACTGTGAAGATGGCCGGGCGGGTGGATTATCTTGACGTTCTCGTAGGTATAAGAGAGCCAACCCGCCGGAATCTCGTATCGAGGTCCCTCGTCAACTTCCTGCTTGCCACAGCCGACCAAAAGGGCTGAGGACAACGCGGCCACTGCTAACATTCTAAGAAGTGTTTTAGTCATGATTGTTTCACCTGATTCTCTGTTTTGATCCGATCTGCCAAAGGGGATTGGATTCCTACTAAACTCATAAGGTTCGACAATATAGTCCGGGGTTACAATCGTGTCAAATCGATTATATTCGTTATCATTTTCACAACTTGGCTTGACATCACAAGACCTCCGTGCGATATTTGAGCCAACGCCGGTGGTGACTTTAGTGGATCGCATTGGTCCATTATATGCGCGGCCGGCGTGATGAAATAAACTTGACCGAAAGATACGATACGGCGCGTGTGAATGTTGGTGATCAGTCCTGTGAAACAGCATCGTCTCCCCACCTTCTCCAAAAGTATCCTGATAATTGTGGGCGGATACGGCAGCGGCAAATCCGAAGTTGCCGTGAACTTGAGCCGACAATTGGTGAACGCCGGGTCGGCGCCGGTGGCGATTGCTGATCTGGATATCGTCAATCCGTACTTCCGCTCGCGTGAAGCATCGGAGCAACTCACATCGCTGGGCATCCGTACCATCAACCCTACCGGCGGCCAGCATTACGCTGATCTGCCGATCATCCTGCCGGAAGTAAAGGGTGCTATCGAACAGCGGCAGGGAGTACTGGTGCTGGATGTGGGGGGTGACGACGTTGGGGCGCGAGTGCTGAGCTCGCTTTCAGAGTCGTTTATAGAGGACACCTACGAGATGTTGCTGGTGCTGAACGGCAACCGACCGTTCACTGCCGATCTCGACGGCTGTCTGAAAATGATCAACGATATCGAATCGTCATCGCGGCTGAAGTTCACCGGTATCGTCTCCAACACGCATCTGCTGGAGGAAACGACAGTGCAGATCGCTCTTGACGGACTGGAACTTGCCCGACAGGTAAGCCGGCGCTCGGACCTTCCGGTGGCATTTCTGAGCGGCTTGAGAGAGATCATAGAATGCGATGAGTTCGATAATGTGGACGTTCCGATTCTCCCACTGGAGCGTCTTCTGTTGAAACCGTGGGAGAGTTCCGCCGGCGATGAGTAGCTGTTAATACTCAAGGTGAGGTGTATGCCCGGGATTACGATAGACAAGAATCAGTGTAAAGGTTGCGAGTTGTGCGTGCGGGTTTGCCCGCAGCATATTATCTCGATGTCCAAAGAGATCACGGTGCGTGGGTATTTTTACGCCAGGGTACACGACCCCTCGCGTTGTATCGGTTGCCGCATCTGCGCGCTGGTCTGCCCCGACGTTGCCATCGAAGTGCATGCGCACGGCTTGATATTCGAACTGTTTGAGTACTGACTCGGCGAATTGAGACAGGAAATTTATTAATGGCCAAAGTCCTGATGAAAGGAAACGAAGCAATCGCCGAGGCTGCTTTGCGCGCCGGTGCGGAAGGTTACTTCTGCTATCCGATCACGCCGCAGACCGAAGTGGCGGAGTATCTATCGAAGCGAATGCCGGAAGTCGGCGGTATGTTCTTGCAGGGCGAGAGTGAGTTGGCCGTAGGTAATATGCTCTTTGGAGCGGCCTCCACCGGCAAGCGAGTGTTTACGACTTCGTCGAGCCCCGGTATCAGCTTGATGCAGGAAGCGATCTCTTATATGGCCGGCGCCGAACTGCCGGCTGTGATTATCAATATCATGCGCGGCGGTCCCGGTCTGGGCGGGATCCTGCCGGCCCAGGCGGACTATTTTCAGGCCGTCAAGGGGGGCGGGCACGGCGACTACCGAACGCTCGTACTCGCACCATCGACCGTCCAGGAGGCAGTCGATCTGACCATGCTCTGTTTTCACCTGGCTCAGAAATACCGCAACCCGGTGATGATGATCGGCGACGGCATGATCGGGCAGATGATGGAGGCGGTTGAGTTCCCCGACAGCTATGAGGAGCCGCCTCTGCCGTCGACGGACGAATGGGCGGCCACCGGGGCGCTGGATCGCAAGGCGCGGATTATCAAATCGCTGTTCCTCGATCCGTTGGGTCTGGAGAACAACGTCCTGATCCTGGAGAAGAAATATCAGCAGATGATCCGAGAAGAGGTTCGCTGCGAGTCATACAAGATCAGCGCTAAGAACAAGATTTTGATCGTCGCCTACGGCACCATGGCGCGCATCTGTCAGACAGCCATCGATGAATTGGAAGCCGAGGGCGTGTCGGTGGGCTTGTTCCGACCGATCAGTCTCTACCCTTTTCCTGAGAAAGAGATCCTCAAGGAAGCCACCAGGAAGAACATCAAGTCAGTGCTGACGATTGAGATGAGCATGGCGCAGATGATGGAAGACGTCGAAAGGGCGATTCAGGGTCGCCGCCCGGTGCATTTCTTCGGCCGCACCGGCGGTATCGTGCCCACTCCCGAGGAAGTGAAAGAGCAAGTGCTCAAACTGCTCACCGTTAAGCATCGTTCATCGAAGAAGAAATCATGAGGAAGTCATGGCAGTAGACAGTAAAACCGTTTTCGATCGTCCCCTGGCGTTGCGCGATGTCGTGACTCATTACTGCCCCGGCTGCACCCATGGCGTGATACACCGGTTGGTCTCGGAGACGCTGGACGAATTGGGACTGCGCGAAAGAACTTGCGGTGTAGCGCCGGTCGGTTGTTCGGTATTGTGCTACAACTACTTCGACACCGACTTCATGGAAGCACCCCACGGACGCGCTCCCGCCCTGGCCACCGGCTTCAAGCGAATGCGTCCGGAAATGATCGTGTTCACCTATCAGGGCGACGGTGACCTGGCCTCGATCGGCATGGGAGAAATCGTGCACGCCGCTAACCGTGGCGAAAAATTCACGACGATCTTTGTCAACAACGCCGTCTACGGCATGACCGGCGGGCAGATGGCTCCAACGACGTTGTCGGGGCAAATAACGACTACCTGTCCGATGGGGCGGGATACTTCGCTCACCGGAGAGCCAATTCAAATTGCTGAATTATTGTCGGCCTTGGTTACGCCGGGTTACATCGAGCGCGTAGCCGTACACACGCCGGCACATATACTGAATGCCAAAAAGGCGATCAGAAAAGCCTTCACTCTGCAGCGCGACAACAAGTGTTACACGCTGGTGGAGGTGCTGTCCACCTGTC
>JAUXBJ010000305.1 GCA_030619425.1 bacterium | reverse complement strand
TTGGATCTTGAGGCGGCATTCGATCGTGAACGCGACCGGACCGAGGTGCCGCCTTACGTGCCCGGCGATCTTGACCTCTCCGGAGGCATCGACATCGCCGACCTGGTCTACATGGTCGATTACATGTTCAACGGTGGCCCCCCGCCGTACATCATGAATACTATCGATGTAAACGGTTCCTGCACCGGCCCGAACATCGCCGACCTGGTTTACTTCGTCGACTACTTCTTCCAGGGCGGCCCGGTGCCGCAGTGCGGCTGTCTCGGGACGAAATCCGGCAAGCTTGCGATTGATCAGGCAACGGTTGTCGGTGCTGTGTTCGAGAATGGGATCACCACGATAGCGATCACAACGCCACGTGAATTACGCGGTCTCCAACTGGAACTGTTGGGTGATGCTTCCGTGGAGCCGGTGAACCTTCTGGTCGACAGACTGGACCTATTGCATGGTTCGGTGAATGGCCGGATGAAAGTGGGTCTTTTGGATATGGATGGTGTCGAGTCGATAGCTGCCGGTCGTCACGACCTGATCGTTCTGCAGGGCGAATGGCGGATTACCGAAGCAGAGGCGGCAGCCGACGGGCGTGAGGCGTTCGGCGTGCGAATCGACAATGCCATGAAGTCGACCATTATGCCGTCGTCTTATGCGCTGCACCAGAACTACCCCAACCCGTTCAACCCGCAAACTGAGATCAGCTTTAGTCTGCCGGCGGCATGCCAGGTTACATTGGACGTCTACAACATCATGGGCCAAAGAGTAACCACCCTGGTTGACCGCCATCTCGAAGCGGGCGAGCATACGGTGACCTTCGACGGTCGTGAGGCGGCCAGCGGGGTTTACTTCTACCGCCTGAACACCAGCGAATTCACCGATACACAGAAGATGGTGCTCCTCAAGTAGAAGCCAACGGCAAGTTGATCCGTTTTGTGAAGGCCACTCCCAACCGGGGGTGGCCTTTTTCACTGACCTGGCGTCAGGGAACTTTGAGCACGGGCGTGTTTATAATATCATTTGAACCGACTCGCTGATGCTTCGTCGAGCAAACAGCGGTTGGGATTATTGACAGTCGACAAGAGTATGCCTATCTTGGGACCTGTCTTGAGTTAGGAAGATACGGTTATGCACAAACGTCCATCATACTAAAAGGTGACGGTGCTGAAAAACTGTGAGGTAATTATATGATTGAAGCATCTTCTCCTGCCATGATTGAAGCAGCAGGGTTGAGCAAGTACTTCGGATCGTTCGTGGCGATTGAGGACATCAGCTTCTCGATACCGAGTGGGCAGATTGTCGCTTTCCTGGGCCCCAACGGCGCGGGCAAGTCGACAACCATGCGTATCCTGAGCGGGTTCCTCGCTCCCAGTGAGGGCAGTGCCGCCATCGCCGGACTTGATGTCGGTTCGCACCGACTCGAGGCGGCCCGGCACCTCGGTTACTTGCCCGAAAACGGTCCGCTGTACGATGACATGACACCGCTGGAGCTACTGAGATTCTTCGGCGCTGCCCGAGGTTTGTCAAATGCCGGGTTGAGTGATCGCATCGAAGCCGTGACTGATTCGTGCGCTATTCGTGAGGTTCTGGAGAAACCGATCGGCAAGCTCTCGCGCGGCTACCGTCAGCGCGTCGGCTTGGCTCAGGCGCTTTTGCATGACCCGGATGTTTTGATTATGGACGAACCGACCGCCGGGCTGGACCCCAATCAGATTCGCGACTTCCGGGTTAATATCAGCAAACTGGCCCAGTCCAAGACGGTTATGATCTCGACTCACATTTTGCAGGAAGTGAAGGCGGTCGCCGACCGCGTGCTGTTCATTCATGAAGGGCGGCTCCTCTTTGACGGCGGTTATGATGAACTGCGTCGCGACGACTCACTTGAGGAGGCCTTCTACAAACTGACCAATTACGGCCGCCCGGTCGGTGTCGAGGGGGGGAGGGTATGACCCTTAACAAGAATACAATTATCGTCCTGGCCAAACGTGACCTGCGGGCATACTTCGCCAGTCCCACCGGTTATGTGTTCGTTACCCTTTTCATATTGCTGAGTGCCGCCGCGGCCTTCTGGCAGCAACGGTTCTTCGCCAACAACCTGGCCAACCTCGATCAGTTAAACCAGCTATTTCCGCTGTTGCTGCTCCTGTTTGTCCCGGCGCTCACCATGGGAGTGTGGGCCGATGAACGCAAGCAGGGAACCGACGAACTCCTGTTGACTCTGCCGGCCACCGATCTCGAGATCGTGCTCGGCAAGTATCTGGCCGTGCTCGGCATTTACACGGCCTCACTGTTGTTATCGGTCAGTCATGTGATTGTTCTGTTTTGGCTGGGCAGTCCGGATATCGGGTTGATGTTCGCCAATTACCTGGGTTACTGGCTGGTCGGCGCGGCGCTATTGTCGATCGGCATGTTAGCCTCGCTCCTGACCACCAACAGTACGGTCGGGTTTGTCGTTGGAGCAGTCTTTTGTTCCGTTTTTGTATTCGTGAATTCCGCCCAATGGGTCGTCAGCGACAGCTTCCAGCAATGGCTGGCGCCGCTTGGCGTGTTCACCTACTTTGCCGACTTCGCAACTGGTGTTATCAGTTTCTCGGGGTTGCTGTACTTCCTGTCGATTGCGGGCGTGATGCTATACTTCAACGTAGTCCTGCTGGGACGCCGTCACTGGCCGGCCGAGGCGGGCGGTTACCGGTTCTGGATGCACCACCTGGTGCGCGCCGTAGCCATGGTCGTGGCCGTGATCAGTTTCAACGCCGTCGTAAGTCGAGCCGAGTTCCGCATCGATACCACTGCCGAACAGTTGCATTCGCTCTCCGACCAGAGTGCGCAACTGCTGGACCAACTGCCGGATGATCGCCCGGTGCTGGTGCAGGCGTTCATCAGTCCGGAGGTCCCGCGTCCGATGGTGCAGACACGAGCCAATCTGGTCAGCAAGCTAAGAGAGATATCTGCGCTTGGTGGTGACAAAGTTCAGGTGATTATCCATGACACCGAGCCGTTCACCGAGGAGGCGCGCGACGCCCGTGAGAAGTTCGGCATCATGCCGCGCAAAGTCATGGGTGTCGCCGGCGGCCAGGCAATCGATGTTTTCCTGGGTGTGGCTTTCACCAGCGGTGTCAGTGAAATGGTGATTCCATTTTTCGAGCGTGGTTTGCCGGTGGAGTATGAACTGCTTCGGAGCATCCGCGTGGCCGCCAAAACTCAGCGCAAGAAGATAGGTATCCTGACAACACCAGCCAAGCTGGCCGGCGGCTTTGATTACCAGACTATGAACAGCCAGCCGCCCTGGTCGGTGGTGTCGGAATTGTTCAAGCAATATGAACTGGCGCAGGTGGCGGCCACGGAGGCCATCACCGAGGAAATGGATGGGCTGCTGGTGGCGTTGCCGTCATCGTTGACACAGCCGGAAATGGACAACCTAAAGGCTTACATTCTCGAAGGTCATCCGACGCTGTTGTTGGTGGACCCCCTACCGGTAGTGAATATCGGTCTGTCACCGGCCATACCGGCGGGCGGCGACCGCAATCCGTTCCAGCAGAATCAGCAACAGCCGGAGCCAAAGGGTAACATCAGTCAGTTCATGACCGATATCGGTGTCAGTTTCAACTCTATGCAGATCGCCTGGGACACCTATAATCCTCACCCCGATCTGGTGCAACTGCAACCGGAAATAATTTTTATTGGTCCCGGCAACCAAACGCTTGATGCTTTCAGCAGCCTCAACCGGGCCAGCTCCGGTTTGCAGGAGATGGTCGTCCTCTATCCGGGTTACCTCAACAAGGCAGTCAACGGCAAGTTCGAGTACGAACCATTGCTGCGCACCGGACGCATCTCAGGGGTACTGCCGTTCCAGCAGTTGGTGCAGCGCGGTTTCTTCGGTATGGGGTT
>JAUXBJ010000394.1 GCA_030619425.1 bacterium | reverse complement strand
GGAATGATGATCCCGCCTTTTTTCAGTTCGGCGGCCTCGATCGGCTTGACGACCACGCGGTCGGCCAGAGGTTTCAATTGCATCACAATCCTCCGTTGAGTTTAGTATTGTTTATCATATATGTGCGAACTGTTTGTTTCCGTACTTTCTAATACTCTTGCTAACTCTCTGCCTCAGTGGCTCTTTACAATGCCATCGCGGGCCTTTGTTAGCACTCGTCATCAGCGAGTGCTAACAGTATACTATAACAGGGTTGATGTCAAGAGGTTTCCGAGAAAAATGTGGAGAAAGTGTGAAAAAGTTCGGTTTGCTTGAAAGTGGGCTGGCTAATTGGCGGGTGCGGCTGCCAGAATGGCGGGGGTTAGTCATGGCCCGGGCCAGCATGTGGGACCCGAGTGCGTAGTCAAACCGAGTGTGGTCCTGTCCTAGGCTACAGCCAAGAACCGGTCACTTGGTACTCGTCCCAGAGGGTTCGAAGGGTGACATCAATTACGCCATCGCTGGTAAACGCAGATATTTTAAGTTTGCTCCCTGAATCGAGTATTCCAATACTGTTCATCTCAGTATTAGACAAGACTCGAGGTTGTACGGACATAAAGGGCAGGATGCACAATGTCACGGGACAAGGAAAACGAAAACCGTAAGCCAGTGGAATCTATTACGCGCGACGAAGCTGAGAAAATCGTGGGCGAGAGGTTCGCCAGGGTCTTTGTCAAGGTCAAGTGGTTCGCCCTTGGCCTTGGCGCCCTCGTCATATTCTTTGTCGTGACGGATCTGATTGGAAAAGCCGCTCTGTTGAGGATGTTGCACGAAGAAGTGTTTCCGTCAGCGCCCTCTGGTCAGGCTGCACTCGCATTTCAAGATACATTTGAACTCAAGGCGAGCGACGATCACTCGGCCTTCGGATCTGTTTTCTTTTACGCTGAAAAGGGGCAGCCCGTCAAACTCTACGCCCAACTTAATCACAGATTCACCGGTTCCGGTCCTCGCCGTAGGGTGGTGGTTTCAATTGACGGCAAGCAGATCGGTAAGCCGACGCTGGAATTCATAGGCGGGTTCAAGAATATCACCTTGGATCTTGACTGGAAAACTGATCCTGAGAAACCAGATAACTTCCACAGCATTGTGTTCTCTCTGGATGATTCTCAGGATGACACCATCAAGGATCAAGTAATCGTAACGTGCATTGTTATGGTATACGGGCAGGTGAAACAGTGAAGCGACAATTGATCACAGCGGGAGCGTTAGCCACGTTGCTTTCATTGCTTTTAGTCTCTTGCGGTTCTAAAGATGAGGTCAAAGAATCCAAGGTTCCCATGGATATTGAACATGCAGAGGCGGTGGATTCTACGTCTTGGGACTATGTTGTTGTCGACAGCGAAGCACCTCACGCAGAGAACCAGCAACCTCCGCCTGACACTGTCGAAGATTCTCCTTCCCCCGAACCAGTTACGGAAGACGCTAACATCGGTACCGAGACCCCATGTGTTCTTCACGTAGATTCGGGGCTTGTGGGTAAGGTTTCCTATGTCGTAATCGAGCCGGGCCTTCTCTCTCCCAAAGTTGTGGGAGTAACTCCGTCTTCCCCCAACGGATATTCAGCTATGGGCATTCTGCGCGATTCTTCGGTTCGGGTACTAATTGGGAGCGGATTCGTTGATAGGTACTACCCTCCTGTACCAACTGGGCTCCTAATACTTGATGGCGTATTGATCAGCCCGGTGAACGATCGTGGTTTGTCTACAATACTCGCAGTAAAGAACCATACGGTACACTTCATGTCTGTCGGATCATTTGATTCTGCCGGGATTACCGGCGCGCTGCAAGTTGGTCCTCGGCTGGTCTCGAATGGTGCGGTAGTAGTATCCCAGTCTAAGCTGCGTTATAAGCATCCGGCCACAAGAGGATTCTTTGCGAAGCGAGCCAATGGGCAAGTCGTTGTTGGCATAACCCATGGTTACGTGCTACTTGAAAATCTTGCGCACTATCTGGCTCGCCCGGAAGATACAGGTGGTCTTTTCTGTGTTGATGCCGTGAACCTTTCGGGAGGAAGCTCCGAGGTGCTCGCGATTAGGCGTGAGAACGGCACCGCGCTAGTCGAAGGGAATTCACACGGAAGACAAGCCTCGATTATCGTGTTCCAGTCCCCCTGACGCCGGGTGGCGACACCGCTGGTAGTGCCGGGTTTCGTTTTCCCAAGAACTGCAACATAGACAGTCCGGACAAAATGTCCGGGGCACCCATGCTTGGAAAGAAGTGGGACAAATGTGGACATCTGCCGCCCATAGGCCGCGTACCCCACCATTCATGGTGGGAATCAAAGCGTAAAAGTCGGCTTCATCACCCGCAATAACATAGCTAATTCCACGCAAAATGGGCCGGTACATTACTCAATAAAGGACAAGCCAATGGTTACCAGCGCAAAACAGAACATCTCCAACTCAGACAGGCCTCACAATAACCACCGATTCCATTATCCGAATATAAAAAATACACAAAACGAACCCATTTCGCCATCGTCGTGCATGCCACCCTTCGACTTCGCTCATACTTCGACTCCGCTCAGCATGAGGTTAGTCCCGCTCAGGATGACGTCACCGGAACCCCCAGGTCATTCATCCTGTTAATGATTGAAACAAACGCAATCAGACAAGGAGAGACACTATGCCGGTTCGGAAAGCAAACGCAGTTTGGGAAGGGAATCTTCCAAGTGGTAAAGGAACTATCTCGTTCGGCAGCGGCGCCTTCGAAGGTGCCTACTCGTTCGGATCGAGGTTCGAAG
>JAUXBJ010000377.1 GCA_030619425.1 bacterium | reverse complement strand
TTGAAACTCACCCGATAGGAACTCGGTTTCTCAACCGCACCGGACTGCATCCATAACAGGTACCGGTGGAGCTCCAGGGCTGAGACATGCATCAACCATTCAGCTATGACCGTTTCTCTCGACGGCGGCGCAAGGTGGTAAAGAACCTGCGCAGTATCGATGCGGGCGGTATCCGACACATCGTAGAAGCCGGTATAGATGCCACGAATTTTCATCGAATCCGGCACCGCGCCGGCGCCGAAGACTGCCTCGCCCCAATACGGCTGCAAACGTGGCGGGGATTCCGACATCGGCACTGAATCTACCACGCCCTCGATAGAAAACCAGGCGCGGCAGTTCGGTGTGCCGCGAAAAGCAACGGCCAACCTATCCCCCGCGCGTAGTTCCAGACAACCGCGCGGTGGCTTATAGTCGCCTGCGATCACCAGAGTATCAGCATCCAACATTGGCAGAGGCTCAGGAACAAAGACAGTCAACTCTCTCGACAGCCGCACCGAGTATGGCGGCGACGGTTGTGAGTAGGGGGACTTAATCCGCGACTGATAATCAGGCTCCTTCCCAACGAGAAAAGCATCGAGTTGAAACGTGAAGGCGCCGGGCTGAATCGGCAGGAAGGCAATGAACCCGCCGTCCGCATGGACGTCCACGGCTTGTCCGTTGATCTCAAGACGGTAGGACCAGTTGCCACGCGTTGGAGGTACATGCCCGAGAATAAACGTTGAATCAACAGCCGAGATTTGTTGGTCAGGTTTAGGATAGACGATGATGATTTCGTCTCTGGCGTCAGCCGCAGAGACGTCAAAGGCCAACCATCCCAGCGCCGACATGCCTGCCAGCATGACAAAGACGGTGAGGCGGTTAGTCGCTAATGTACTTCTCAACCACATCGCGCTTAAGTTTCGGGCCACCGATGATTTCTCGGTCGACCTGAATCGATTCCTTGTCAAAATTAATCCCGCGTGCGATGTCATCCTCCAAAAGAAGAGGGCCGTCGAGGTCGAAGTAATCCGCCAGCGACGACATGTATACAGACTGAGCGATGCCCACCGATGACTCGACCATACATCCCAGCATGATTTTCTTGCCGTCCTTACGGGCTCGTTGGGCCATCTGCATCGACGGCAGGATACCTCCGCATTTCTCCATTTTGATGTTGATACCGTCGATATGGCCTGAGTACTGATCGTAGTCTTCGTGTGAACCCAGACCCTCATCCATTATGAGTTCAACCTGTTCCGCCTTCCCTTTCAGATGCGGCCACTCCTTGACAAAGTCCTCACTGGTCGGCTGTTCAATGATCGTCACACCGCTGTTCGCCAGTTGGTAGATCATCTCTTCGGCTTTAGCGCACGACCAGCCGCCATTGGCGTCGACGCGAATTTCCTTGTCTTTGATCCATCTGAGGGCGTCCAGAAGCATGACGTCCTGTTCGTGGCCCATCTTCACCTTGACGATTGGATAGGGAGAGTTCTTGATATCATCAATCATTGCCGCCGTATCTGATATCGCGACCGTGAAGGAGCTTCTAATACCGACCGGCGTGCTCAGTTTCAGAACTTCCCACGGGTAGCGTCGCGTCTCGCCGGACACATAGTTGAGAACCATTCCCATCAGGGCCGCCCGAGCGGCCGGTTGGATGTCGAATCCGTCGATCTGTTGAAGTGTGTCCACATCGATCTTGTCGAGGCTACGAAGATACTCCAGCCCTTTCTCGATGTCGGTCTGAATCTCTTGTACCGTCGGTCCATACTTCACCGAGGGAGCCGCCTCGCCATGGTACCGATTGTTGAGCACGGTCAATAGATTGGTTTTGACGGTAGCATCTCCCCCGGCAACAGCAAACTTCTTCTTTAGCGGTATGCTTACCTTGAATGTATCCAGTTCAATCACAGAATTCTCCTTGCCTGATTGAAATCGCGATCCAGATCAGCACGGTAGGCGGGTTCGTTCTGACTCAAAGCGTTGATTCTCACACCGCCGCCGCCGCGTGAGGCGTGAAGTATTCGTGTCCGCCCGATCGCCAGTCCAACATGTCTGTCGAAAAACAACAGGTCTCCGGTTCTTGTACTGTCTCGGTCCACTTTTCGTCCCACTTTGATCTGTTCCCGCGTGTCTCGCGGCAGCGTGATCCCGAAGGCGCCGAACAGGGCTTTCATCAACCCGGAGCAATCAAACCCAAGCGGGCTGAGACCGCCCCACAGGTACGGCACACCCAGGAACCGTCGCGCCTCGGCCAGCAAACGTTCGCCCGTCAGCATCTTCCCGGTTGTCTTGTTGATCGGCCTGATATGTGCGCTCTTAACATATACCTTGGCGCCATCGGGCAATTGCAGTGCTGAGAAGCCGTTCTTATCATTAACAACTCTGACCTGCGTGCCGTACAAAATGAAGTGAGGAGACGTTGGTCGGGCGCTCCGGTTAGCATACAAGGCGGCCCTTTGTGACTTGATCACGGCGTTCACCTGCAAGTCCCATCGGGCAAACTCGACCTTACTGGCCTTGCGAAGAAATCGACAGTCCACCCAACCATGGTAGTCATCCACCTGGCGAACGTGAACAAACCCTTTCCTTACCGAAAGAACACGGATCGGCTCTCCGAAAAGCAATTGGCTGGCGCGCTCGGCGGCATGGTCCGGCCTGCTTCTGAGGTCCAGTAGGTTGGTCGACACGACAGCATACGACATGTGCTTATGTTAGTAGCACCTCTGCTTTCGATCAATTAAAAACGGCCACAAAAAAGCGGCCGAGTGTCAACCCGACCGCGTTGCGTGCACAATTCAGAACCTGAGTCAGGCCGCCGCGCTCACCAGAAACTTTTCGAATCGAGCCAGCGCCTCCTTGATGTTCTCAATGGAGTTGGCATACGAGAAACGCAGGTAACCCTCGCCGAAAGACCCAAACGCAGTCCCGGACAGACCGGCAACCCCGGCTTCCTCAAGCAGCCTGGTGGCCAGATCCTTCGACTTGAATCCGGTCCTGGTGATATTCGGGAAAACATAGAAAGCACCAAGCGGATTGGTGCAACTGACACCTTCGATTTCGTTCAGCCCTTTGACGAAGACATCACGCCGC
>JAUXBJ010000134.1 GCA_030619425.1 bacterium | reverse complement strand
CGTGGAAAGGCGCCATTGAAAAGTACGATACCACCTTTATGGGATTCTATTGGATCGGAGCCGGAGGTGTCGAGCGGGCGAAGGGGAACTACAATGCGGCGATTGGCCATTTTGCCGGGGCGGCTGAAGTATTCCTGGACCGCAGGGCCCCTTATGGTTTTCGATCCCATCTCATGCTGGCCAGAGCATATCAGGATAACGGACAGTTGGGCAAAGCGGTTGCCGAGTATGAAAATCTGCTCTCCAACTATGGCGAAGGCCGTCTCCTGTGGACCATCGAGTCGGTCAAACTGCACTATTACCTGGGAACGGCGTACGAGGAGTCGGGCTGGAACGATAAAGCGATCGAGCAGTATGAGACCTTCCTCGATATCTGGAAGAACGCCGACCCCGGACTGGTGGCGATGGAAGATGCCAAGGAGCGATTGGCGCGTCTGAAAACCGCGCCGTGAGAGGTAACATGGAATCTGACGACGACAAGACGCGCACCCATGTCGTGCTGACCAAGGGCACGATGGTGTCGCACTACCGCTCGTTCCAGATGGTGGTTGCTTCCATCGTTCTGCTGGCTTGCGCTTTGCATGCCGACGACAGTATCCCTGACTCAACATTGCCATCTTTTTCACACTTGGCTGAGCAGCCGCAAGCGTCTTGCGATGATACCGGTCGTTTTTCTTATTGTCTGTCAGGCCTTGCCGCAATCGGATCAGAGGAAGTCAATACCGGTTTTGGATTCGGCATGGCTGGTTTCTTTAACGGTTTTCTGCCGCTTGTTCCGAGGGCCGGCTTCGATCTGTTCATTTCTTCGCTGGACGTTGAAGGTCTCCCCGATGCCGAGTTCATTATGTTCTCACCCGCGCTTGGCCTGATGCTGCGCAAGAGGTCCGGCAAACTGCGTCCCTACATAGGTGCCGGTATAAATTTGCACTTCAACCACCTGATTCTCGACGAACCCGCCGATGTCAGTATTTCGGGGTACGACTCAACCACGCGGGCACGGCAGATTGATCTGGGATGGGGTATCGCACCACATCTGCGCCTGGGACTGATTATCCCTGTCGGAGGGCGACTGGGTCTTCTTATTGAAGGCAGGCTCATGTCGGTCTCTCACAGCGCGGACATAGACTACCGGGACTGCCTCACCGGAGATGAATGGAAAGGTACGGTGGATTACAGTATGCCGTCAGCATGGTTCTCTGTTGGGATTATCCGAGACCCGTGATATAGGAGCAAGTAACTGTGGTAACGATGTCCGTGCGAATCGGACCAGTTTTTACGCACCCGCGCTTTCAGGCGCTGCTGGAGAAGTACGAATAAGCGCTCGGCGGGCCGTCGTCGGCAACACAGCCGGCCTCTACGCCACCACATTTTTCCTGTGAACGGTTGTTTGACCGAGTAACTCTGCCGATACATCAACAAAAGAGCAGAACATGATTCCGGGATCATGTGGCAACCTGCACATTAGACCGGGGCGACCAAGGAGTGACAAAGCAATGGAACAGCGAACCCTCCCAAGAAAGCAGTTGATATTCTATCCCGCAGTTTACAAGAAGGGCAGCAAGAAGATTCTGGGCCGCGTGGTCGACATCACCACCGAAGGGATGCGACTACTGAGTGAAACACCGGTGACTGCCGGCAGTCACAAACTGCGCATGGAACTGCCCCGTTACCTCCCAGAAGGCGAGAAGGTCGTCTTCACCGCCGACGCTGTCTGGAGCGGCCACGATGTCAACCCGGATTACCACAGTGTCGGCCTTCGCATCACCAATATTGCCGAGCGCGATGTCAAACGTATCGAGTACCTGATCGGTCGGTCGTCGTTTCAGAATTGACTGCGGCCACATCTGTCCAGCGCCATCCGCCCGGTGCCATACATTAAGACCACCCGCGCTTTAAGGCGCTGTCGGCGAAATACGAATAACCGCAAACCCAAACATCGCACAAATATCAGTTCCATCGAAAGCCGTCGTTCCTTACCTTTGCCTAAGTACCAGAATTCGATCGCCGAACCTCATTCGGGCTAGGCCGACACCGGCGATCGTAAAGATAGGAGCATTATCCCATGAAATCCAAGCAGCGCCGCCCGCTTGCGTCACTGGCCGCAGCGGCATCGATCATTCTGTGTCTGGTCCTGATCCTTTTCACGGGTTTGCCTGCGTCCGACCAGCCGCCGGCAACGGACAAGAGCCTGGTGACCGACACCTATCATGAAGTTGAGGTCAGCGAGGAATACCGATGGCTGGAGAGCTTCACCAACAGTAAAGTCAAAGAATGGAATAGCGCCCAGAATGCCTACGCACGCGGAATCCTCGACAACGTTGCCGACCGGCCCGCTATCCGGGAGTATCTCTCCGAACTCATGGGCGGTGAATCGACCGACTATTACTACCTGCAATATGAAAATGGCGTCCTCTTCGCCTTCAAGTTTCAGCCGCCCAAAGAACAGCCGCTTCTGATTACACTTGCCTCACCGTTCGATCTCTCGACTGAAAAAGTGATCCTCGATGTCAACGAGCGCAACCCGGAAGGAACGACGTCAATCGACTTCTATGTTCCGTCCCCGGACGCATCTCTCGTGGCGGTGTCGTTGTCCGAACATGGCAGCGAAAAAGGAACCGTGCACGTCTTTGAGTTAGCTACCGGCACAGAGCTGCCGGATGTGATTCCTGGTGTCAACGGACCTACCGCCGGTGGGGACGTGGCCTGGAGCGCCGACGGCTCAGGGTTCTTCTATACACGCTATCCGCAGCCGGGGGAACGACCAGAGGAGGACCTCAGTTTCTACCATCAGGTCTATTACCATACGATGGGCACTCTGGCCGAGGAGGATACTTACGCAATCGGCGAAGAATTTCCTCGCATTGCTGAGAACCAACTGGATGCGTCCGATGATGGTCAATATATCCTGGTCACGGTGGCCAACGGCGACGGCGGCAAGTACGCTCACTACCTGCTTGGACCCCAGGGGACCTGGACTCAAATCACTCGGTTTGAAGACTTGATCCCCACGGTTCGCTTTGGGCCGGATAACTCGCTATACCTGTTGTCGCATAAGGGAACACCGAAGGGAAGCATCCTGCACCTGCCGGCGGGAGAGACAGATTTGTCCAAAGCGACAACGCTTATCGAAGAGAGCGAGGTCACAATCCAGAGATTTCTTCCCACCGAGCGTTACCTGGCGCTCGTTGATTTGGACGGAGGTCCCAATCGCCTGCGCGTTCACTATTATTCTGAAGGCTATCAGGAACAGATAGACATCGGACCGATCACATCCATTAGCGGATTGCTCTACGCGGGGGGTGATACTTTTCTTATGCGAAGGGCCAGCTACACCGAACCACCCGGATGGCAGCTTGTTCGGCCGGGAGACCGACCGGTGTGGTCCGGAACCAAGCTGTACAAGTCCTCACCGGCTGATTTCTCTGATGTTGAGGTGGTCCGAGAGTTTGCCACCTCCAAAGACGGCACCAAAGTCCCCTTGAACATTGTTCGCCTGAAGGGTACCAAACTCGATAGCAACAACCCGACTATACTCCATGGCTACGGCGGATACGGCATCAGTCTCTCGCCGCGTTTTGACGCCACGCTCAGATTGTGGCTCGATCAGGGGGGTGTCTATGCCGTGGCCAACTTGCGCGGCGGCGGCGAGTACGGTGAAGAGTGGCACCTGGCCGGAAACCTGACCAGGAAGCAGAACGTCTTTGATGATTTCACCGCCTGTGCTGAATACCTGATTGAAACCGGCTACACCAACCCGTCGAGGTTGGTCATCAAAGGTGGCAGCAACGGCGGCTTGCTCATGGGCGCTGCCTTCACGCAACACCCCGAGTTGTACGCGGCGGTGGTGTCGTCGGTCGGCATCTACGACATGTTGCGTGTCGAACTTGACCCCAACGGTGAGTTCAACGTTACCGAGTTCGGCACGGTCAAGAACCCCGATAACTTCCGCGCCCTATACGCTTACTCCCCCTACCATAACGTGAAAAACGGCGCCGCCTATCCGTCGGTTCTGTTTTTGACCGGCGAGCACGATGGTCGCGTCAACCCCGCCCAGTCGCGAAAAATGGTCGCATGCATGCAGGCCGCCACCAGTTCGGGCAAACCGATCTTGCTCAGAACCAGCGCCAAGACCGGACACGGCGGGGGGACGGCATTGAGTTTAAGGATTGAGAAGGAATCCGATGTGTACGCATTCATCCTTGACCAGTTAGGGATGAGGTTCAAGCACGACAAGTAGGGGGCGAGAGTCACGGCCGGGACCCTACGGGCGGCAGTCGCATTTGTCTACCCGTGCTATCTCAGGCCGGCGGGGGGCTTTGCTCTACAGGCGCGCTCGCTTCAGTTTGCAGACTGTCCAACTGCTTTTTCAAGCGGTTTTCCAGATCGATGATGTAGGTGTCGTCGTGGTACACCGTGGTCTTGAACTTGGTAAGCTTCTCCAGTTCACCGATGACTGAGCAGATAGCGTTGACGCCTTCGACGATGGTAGACATGGCGTGTGCGGTGTCACCGGAGGGATCATTGATCTCCCCTTTGTTAATCTTCAACTCAATCAACTGCGCCCGTCCGAGAATGGTTGCGGAGGCGTTATTAATGTAGTGATTGAAGGTGGCGGTGATAGTTTTGAGCGTCTCCAGAGAGGCCTTCTCCATCTGGGCGCGAGCCACTTCCTGATGCATGCGGCGGTTCTCGCTGAGCAGGTTCTCGACCGAGAGATAGTGGCTGTAGATAATGCGGTTAGCCTCGATAAGTAGTTCTTCGGGTGAACCGATATCAATCTCGAGAAACCTTGCCTCTTCAATGAAGGCCGACAACAGGTTCTCCTGCAGTTCGACCAGACGCGGAATGGGAAGCTCCAGAGCGGCGGCCAGTGTTTCTTTGTGGCCGGCCTCAATGGTCAGTTCAGGCCGTGCTTTGGCAATGGTGAACTGTGAGATCAGGTTGCTCAGGCTGATGATCTGAGCCGGCCTGAGTTCCGGATCGTTGTTCTGGGTAAGAATCTGACTGTGGTGATAGCCGACCGCATCACAAATTACTGACGGTAAGCCCCATTGCTCGAGCAGGAACTGGCCGACCCGAGCGTGGTTGGTCCCCCAGATGCGTTCTTCCAGTTCGGCGATGTCCTCACCGGCTTCAGCCTGTTTCCATATTCGCTCGAACTTCTCTGGGAACGATTTCTCCAGAATCAGGATACCGATATCGTGTAGCAGACCACATATAAACGCCTCCTCCGGATAGGCGTAGCCGCTCTCGCGTGCGATCATGCGGGCCGCCATAGCCACCTCCAGCGAGTGCCGCCAGAAGCGCTGCCGATCGATCGTCACCTGCCACTTGCCCGAAAGATCGTAAATCGAGGTTGATAACGCCAGAGCCGAAACCGCCCGCATCCCCAAAGTCATGACAGCCTGGGGCATTGTTGTGATCTCCCGCCCCGCCCCATAGTAGGGACTGTTGACGATCCGCAGAACTTTGGCCGTCAAGGCAGGATCACGGGAAAGCACCTCGGCCAAGTTTTTGGTGGAGGCGTTGTCGTCTCTGACCACGCGCAACACCTCAGAGAGAGTCTGCGGCAGCGAGGAAAGTTCTTTGTGGTCCTTCAGAATCTGTTGGAAGATATCATTGTCCATACTGTTCCATCGATAATCGGCTTTATATATGTATCGGTCGCAAGCCGGTCCTGTTGAGACCGATGGGCAGAAAATCGCCGAGATTGGTTAGTAGGGCGGCATCCCTGCGATGCCGCCGAAACAGGCAGGATCGCAGGGATCCTACCCTACCGGTCCGAAGCCTGTTTCCTCTTGGAGGCTAAGCGTTGCAGCCGGTGTTTCAGCCGGGGACGATGGCTGACGCCATAGGGGCAGATACGCGCCGCGACCTGGGCATAATGGAAAGCCCGGTGGTAATCCCTGGCCTTGTGCTCGTTGTACATGGCCAGTTCCAGATTGGCCCAGTAGGCCTCCCGCCCATCCAGTTCGCAGATACTCTGCCAGAGGCAAACCGCCTGATCCAAATCGCCGGCCCGTTTGAACGCCTGGGCATGGAACAGGGCGACATCCGGCTTGTTCCGACCTCCG